>JBGOVR010000115.1:0-15566 GCA_041478205.1 Candidatus Acidiferrum sp. | reverse complement strand
TCGACCTCGTCCTTGCGTGGCACGGTCACAGATCCGTCCGGCGCGGTCATGCCGGATGCGGTGGTCACCATCAGCAGCGCCGAAAATGGTTCGAACCGCCGAAACTCTACCGACGCCAACGGAGAATACAGTTTCCTTCAGGTTCTTCCAGGTACCTATAAGCTGACCGTCGAGAAAACGGGCTTCGCCACGATGACTCGCGGTGACGTCAAACTCCTGGTGAACACACCGGCGACGCTGAACCTGACCATGACGATCAGCGCGACGGGTGAGGTCGTCAACGTTACGACCGAGGCTCTCGAGGTGAACACGACCGACGCCAGTGTGGGCACCCCCTTCAGCGAGTCGGAAGTACGGCAACTTCCCCTGCAAACTCGCAACGTGGTCGAACTACTGAGTGTGCAAGCCGGCGTGACCTCCAATGGCGAAGTGCTCGGGGCGCGGCGCGATCAGAACAACATCACGCTGGACGGCGCCGACGTAAACAATAACCAGAATTCCGGGCTCATCGCCCAGGGCACAGCAACCGGCATGGGCGGATATCAGGGATCGAACGCCAACGGCACAAACACCAATGCGGGCTTTAACGCCGTGCTGCCGATTCCGCTGGATTCGGTACAGGAGTTTCGTGTGACGGTCGCGGGAGAAGGCCCAAATCAAGGCCGCTCCTCCGGAGGCCAGGTGGCGCTGGTGACCAAGAGCGGAACCAATCAGTTGCACGGCTCCCTCTACGAATACAACCGCAACAGCGCGACTTCCGCCAACACCTGGTTCAACAATCAGGCCGGCGTGCCGCGACAACCTCTTGTGCGCAACCAGTTTGGCGGCTCTATCGGTGGCAAAGTCGTGCCGGACCGCGTGTTCTACTTTTTCAACTACGAGCAGCGTCAAGACGCCAGTGGAGTGGCGGAAGTTCGCGCCGTGCCGTCAGACACTCTGCGTCAGGGAATCTTCAAATATACGATGTGCAACAACCCGACCGGCCCCGGCGGTGCCTGCGATCCAACGAAAGACAATATTTCCGTTCAAACCATCTCGGCGAGCGATATCCAGGCCGTGGACCCTCTCAATGTGGGGGTCAACAGCAGTATCCTCTCCGTTTTGAATCAGTATCCCCACGGCAACGCTCCCGCGTTTGGTGAGGATGGCGGGCTCAATTTCAGCGGATTCCGCTTTAATGCGCCCAGTCATCGCAGCGACCATGCCCTCGTCGGAAAGATCGACCTGCATCTGGATCGGGCCAGTAAGCACACCGTCAACGTGCGCGGCACGCTCGCCGACAATACCGACGACCAAATCCTGGCGCAGTTCCCCGGGCAAGCGCCAGCCTCAACCCTGCGCGACAACAGCAGGGGCATTTCCGGTCAGTACACGGCGATCCTGAGACCCAACCTCATCAATGTTTTCAACCTCGCCTACACGCGGTTTGGTCAGGCCTTTTCCGGTGTAACTGGACCCGTTCTGTTCCAAACCAGTCTTGACCCACTCCAGAATCCCAATGCTCGGCCGCTCTCGCAGCGCCTGCCAACCCTGAACCTGACCGACGGTGTCACCTGGATCAAGAGCAAGCACACGATTACCGCAGGATTCAACGCCGCCATCATTCATAACAACACGAATTCCTCCGCGAACGCCTTCGCCCGCTACGGGTACGGCGCCACGGAACTCATCGGTCTGGGCGCGGACATTGACAATTCCCTGGTGAGTTTCATGTCCGCGAACCCCGGACGCTTCGGAGCCAATCCCGGGCTTGCGGATGCGACTTCCGTGACCAATGGAATGGGCGCCGTTCTCGGCTTGGTGAACGACGATTTTCATACCGACCAGTTCAACAAGAGTGGTGCCCTTTTTCCGCAAGGGACACCGCAAGTACGCTCGTTTATCGAGCACGATTTCGGTCTCTACGGTGGCGACACGTATCGCGTGACCCGCGAGCTGACGCTTAGCTTCGGCTTGCGCTGGGACAATTTCCGGCCTCCCTACGAAGCCAACGGCTACCAAATAACTTCCACCGTTCCCTTGACCCAATACCTTGCGGAGCGCAATTCCCTCCAGGCCCAGGGCGTGCCGCAGAACGCGATGCCGAACGCCACGCTCAGTTGGGCGCTCAATGGCCCGGGCAACGGTAAACCTACATGGTGGAGCCCGGACAATCACAATTTTGCCCCGCGCATTGGAATTGCCTATGCCCCGAGCAACGCCGACGGGTGGCGCGGAAAACTGTTCGGAAAGCAAGGGGCGTTGCGCGTGGGCGCTGGCATGGCCTACGATCGTTTTGGCAGCGATCTGACTACGCAGTACGATCAATTCGGCGCGCTCGGCTTGGCCAACGCGGAGAATTTCTCGGATTCCTTTAGCTTCAGCACCAGCCAGCGGTACACCGGCGCCGCGCCCACATTGGCTGCCCCGCCGCAAGAAACCTTTCCCTACACGCCGCCCAGCATTGCCGCCATCGCCGGCGAATTCATGGGCATTGCTCCGAATCTGAAGCCTCCGTATTCCTACATTCTGAACGCCACCTTTGCCCGAGAACTCCCGGGCAAAATGATTATTGAGGTCGGCTACGCCGGGCGTCTCTCCCATCGGCTTCTTTTGGAAGGGGACGTCTATACGCCTCTGGAATACTTCAAGGATCCAAAATCAGGGGTCACCTGGGAACAAAACGCGCTGGCGGTACGGAAACTTCATGATGCTGGGCTGACGTTCGCCCAGATCGCAGCCAATCCAAGCTTGGTGCCCACGCTGCCGTTCGTCGAGAATATATGGCCAGGTCTGGCGAACGTGGACTTCCCCGGGAGCGCTTCAGCCAATTATTTTGCGTGCGTCTACCACGACTACAACGGAAGTTTTCTCGACTGCCTCCACGCTCTGGACCGCAACACCACAAGCTCCTACGTCAACGGCAAATGCCTATCCGTTTCTGGATGCTTTACGTTTTTTCCCATTCAAGGCAGTTCGATGCCAACGTGGATGAATGCCGGTAAGGCTGCGTTTCACGGGCTTACCGTTTCGCTGCGTCGCGGGATGAGCAATGGACTTGCTTTCGGCTTTAACTACACCTGGTCGCACTCGATTGACAATGGCTCCGCGGCCGAATCTGGATCCGGTCAACAAGGGGCGGCCATTCAAAACATCTTCAACATAAACGAATTCCGAGGCTCCTCGGATTTCGATATCCGCCACAACATCAGCGCCAATGCCCTCTACGAGCTGCCGTTTGGCAAGGGCAAGGCGTTCTTGAGCGGCGCTCCGGGATGGATGGATCACATCTTTGGCGGCTGGCAGGTAGCCAGCTTGATTCGCTACCGCACCGGGCTGCCCACATCGGTGGCGGGCGGCTTGGAATACAACGCGAACTATTGGCTAAGCTCGCTGGCCATTACCACCCAGCCCGTCAAGTCCGGAGTGCAGATCGATCAAAACGGGAATCCCAGCATCTTTGCGAACACCAATGCCGCCAATTCCTTCGTAGATGAGTTGCCGGGCCACACCGGGACTCGCGCTGCCCTTCGCCTGGCCTCTATGTTCAACACCGATATGACCGTGGCGAAGGTTTTCAAGCTGCCGTGGGAGAGCCAGCGGATTCAGTTCCGTGCCGAAGCCTTCAACGTGTTCAACAACGTAAACTTCGCAAACCCGAGCCTCGCTTTGACCTCGCCTGGAACCTTTGGAGAGTTCCAAAGCGTGAGCGATCCGCGCGTGATGCAATTCGCACTGCGCTATGAGTTCTAGCGGGCCGCTGAAAAACTCCGCGGCGGCAATGGGCGGTCTTTACACCGGCCACTCCTGTGTTTTCAACCGCTCCATTTTCAATCCGCACTGGGGAATTCGATGCGCTTCAGACTCCCAATGCTAAAATTGTTTTTGACGTAGGCTTAGAACGCCATCAACTCGTGGCCAAGCGGGAGTCTCGATGAAAGCAGTCAGAATTCTTATTTTCACCGCACTGATAATTATCCCCTCGATTCAAGTTGCTCGGGCGCAATTGCCGCGGCCGGACGGCGGGACCATTCGCGCCGGCGTGTTGCCAAAACAATGGATGACCGGTGGCCCGAGGTGCATGGAAAATCCGGAATGGCAGATCCATGAATACAACCGGGATCTCTATATCCTGCGCCAGTCCGGATGCACCGACTACGAAAAGCCGTTTGTCTATCTCCTCTTCGGCGAAGAGCGCGCCCTGCTCTGGGATACCGGTTCGAGAAACGGAAACCTGGCTCCAACCCTGCAACGCGTGGTGAAGAACTGGCTGCTGCGGACGAAGCGCGAAAGTATCCCGCTCGTCGTCGTGCACTCCCATTCGCATTCCGATCACGTCGCCGGAGACGCGGACGTTCAGGCCATCCACGACCCCGCGATGCCGGTGACTTTCGTTCCGGCGGAAGTGGAAGCCACCAAGCGCTTCTACAAAATCGCCAACTGGCCCGGCGACATCGGGCAGGTCGATCTTGGCAATCGCGTGATCGATGCCATCCCGATTCCCGGCCACGACACCGTAAGCATGGCGCTGTACGACCGCCAGACGGCCATTCTGTTGGCTGGCGACAGTCTGTATCCCGGCCGGTTATACGTTCGCGATCTGGCCGACTTTCAAAAGAGCACCGAGCGCATGATTCATTTCACGGAAGGCAAGGTGGTCGCCCACATCCTCGGCAATCACATCGAAGAAACCCGCACACCTTATCTCGACTATCCGGTCGGCACGATGTACCAGCCGGATGAACACGAGTTGTCGCTGTCCAGGGGCGCGTTACTCGAACTAGAGGAAGCATTGTTGTCGCTCCACGGAAAACCCGCACGCCTCGCCCTGCGCGACATCAGCATCTGGCCGGTCGGCCCGACCTACGACATGTCGCCCGCGACCCAGGCGGTGTTCGACAAAGCTCAAAAGGAACAACACGACCACATGTGGGACCAGCCGCACAATTAGCCCAGAATTTCGTGTGTTATAATGTCTGTGGGCAATCGTGTTTGTACCCCAGCCCAGCTCTTTCTTTGGCGCGATGACGCCCCGGTTCAAACGATTCCAGCAACCTTAATAGGGGGGGATACATCGGCAAGCTCTGCGGGGGGGCGGCTCCGAGCTGTCGTATGCGGCTAAGTCCTTTATAATCCGCACTTACAAATCCAAAGGACTTAAAGTCCTTTAGAATCCGCACTTACAAAAAACCGGGGGGAGGGGGGGTAGCGTCGAGTCCGGACTAGCCCCTAGATCCTTGTACTCTGAAACTCTTTCACCCTCTAGGCGATGATGTCGTGGATCACGTTGCCCGCCACGTCCGTCAATCGGAAGTCGCGGCCGCTATACCGGTAAGTGAGTTTCGTATGATCGATTCCTAGCAGATAGAGGATGGTGGCGTGAATGTCGTGGACATGCACCGGTTTGTCGACCACCTTCCAACCGAAGTCGTCCGTGGCTCCGTACGTCATGCCGCCCTTCACTCCCCCTCCGGCCAACCACATCGTGAACCCGTGCGGATTGTGATCGCGGCCGTTGTGCGTCTGGCCGCCCATGAAGCCGCTTCCCATTTCGACCACCGGCGTTCGGCCGAATTCCGAGCCGCAGACGATAAGGGTTTCATCGAATAGCCCTCTGGCCTTCAGATCCTTGACCAGCGCCGCAAACGGCTGATCGGAATCGTGGGCGGTCTTGCGATGTAGCTGAATATCGAAATGATGATCCCAGGGATCGCCCTTGGCGTAATACAACTGCACCATGCGGACGCCGCGCTCGACCAAGCGGGCCGCCGTCAGGCAGCCGCGCGCCGTGCTTCCCTCGCCGTACAGTTTCTGGACGGCTTCGGTTTCTTTCCGGACATCGAATACGTCGGGGGCTTCTGTTTGCATGCGGTAAGCCGTCTCCAGCGCCGCGATGGTGGCCTCCAGTTGGGGGTCATGAGCGGCGGCCGATCCCATGTTCAAACGGTCCAGCTCCGCAATGAGGTCCAGTTCCCTCTTCTGGCGGGTCAGATCAAACGTTTCGTTGTGAATATTCGGAATCAGCTTCTGAGGATCGAAGTCCTTCGACTTGGCATCGTCGGTAACATAAGTTCCCTGGTACATCGGCGGCAAAAACGCCGAATTCCACAGCGGAGGTCCCACAGTAGTAGGCACGTCGGGACACAGAACGACAAAGCTCGGCAGATTCTTGTTCTCCGTGCCCAACCCGTAGGTGAGCCAAGAACCCATGGATGGGCGGCCCGCGACGTTGGCTCCGCTGTTCATCATGATCAGGGCCGGCTCATGATTGGGAATCTCGGTATGAACCGAGCGGATCACGCAGATGTCATCGATGCACTCTCCGACGTTGGGGAAAAGCTCGCTTACCTCGATGCCGCTCTTGCCATACTTCTTGAAACTAAAGGGCGACTTCATCAGCCCACCGGTCTTCCGCTCATGCTGCGGCGTTTCTCCCGGCATCGGCTGCCCATGATATTTCTCCAGCATGGGCTTGGGATCGAAGCTATCCACCTGCGAAAGTCCGCCATTCATAAAAAGAAAGATGACGTGTTTGGCCTTGGGCTTGAACTTCGGATCTTGGATCATCCAGGGGCTTGCCGCCGGACTCTCGGCTGCGTGAGCCAACGTCTCCGCCACCACGCTGGCGAAACTCATCATTCCGAAGCCGGCACCCATCTTACAGAGGGCGTCGCGGCGGGTGATGGGTCTTGGACTCGGGGTATGAATCATAAATCCTCCCTACACAACTTGCTGTCCGCTAAAGATCTGCGCGTCAATCGACAAACTCGAATTCATTGGCACTGAGGAGCACGCGCGCGTATTCCCGCCACGCGGTTATCGGCTGGCCGTTTACCGTATTCCCCGGCTTTTCCGGAGTGGTCTTCAAGAATTGCAATCCGATTTCCATTTCCTTGGCCGTGGGCGCCCTTCCATAAAGCAAGCGATACGCTTCCGCAATCCTCGCTGTTTCGTTCCCCTGTGAAAAGACACGCTCCGCCAACTTTCCGGCCTGCTCGTACACGAAATCGTTGTTCATGAAGAAGAGACGCTGCAAAGGAACGTTCGTGGAGAAGCGCTGCTCCGCGGTAAAGCTGGGGTTGGGGAAGTCGAATACCTGCAAATAGTTGTTCAAACGGAAGCGACTAACCTTGCAATAGACGGTTCGGCGGGTGTTTTCCGGACCAAAGTCCTTCGAGGGTCCACCCGTTTCCTTAAGATCGAGATCGCCGGCCACGAACAATATGGAGTCGCGAATCGATTCGGCGTCGAGCCGTTGCCGGTTGAAGTGCGAATAAAATCGATTGCTGCCGTCTTCTTCACGCGCCTCCGAAGACTCCTGAACGCTGGTTTGGTACACCGCCGACAGCATGATTTCACGCTGTAACTTCTTCAAGGACATCCCGTTCTGCTTAAAGCTGGCGGCCACGTATTCCAGCAATTCAGAATTGGCTGGCCGTTCCCCGGCAACACCAAAGTTGTCGGGCGTGCCGACGATCCCGCTTCCGAAATGCCATTTCCAAACACGGTTGACAAATACCCTCATCGCCAACGGGCTGTTGACAATATCGCCTGCCAATTGCAAGCGGCCGCTGCCGTCGGTAAACGGTTGCGGCTCTTCTGGACTCAACACCGCCAGGAACCGCCGCGGCACTTCATCTCCGAGGGTATGCGGATTGCCCCGCAAGTTCACGGCGATATTGACGGGCTTCGGCTTGTCGCTCAGGCCATGGACGAACGGGTACTGCGGCTCCAGGGATTTCTTGAGCGCCTCGATCTGATGCTCCAGACCGGCGATGTACTCTCTCCACTCGGTGTTCAGCCGGCGCTTGAGAGACCAATCGGTGAACACCAGCAGCCCAGGTAGGGGCTTCTGCTCCGCAGATTCCACCGAATACAGAAACATGTCCACAAAAAGGCTGGCTTTTTCGGTCGGCAGCGTCTTCAGTTCCAGACTGCATCCGGGGCAAAACTGATCGTCTGTCTCGAATTCATTGGGAAGCGCATCTCGCCGGGAGCGCTTCTTCACATCGGCCTTGGCTTTGATGACGTCGTTTTGTTCCTTGATCCCTCTCTGCGCGGTTTCTACTTGGAGGACCAGCTTCTGAAAGGCGTCGGCCAGAGCCTTGGCTTCGTCTTCTTCCTTACCGCCGGCCGCGATCATGGCCTGCCAGTCCTTCAGGAACGGATAAAACTTGGGCGGCTGCGCGAGGAACTTCACCCAGCGATCGAGCAGCTCCGGATCAAGGCGGTCGTGTTCGGCAGCCTCGGCCACGGTGGCCTTTGGTTTTCCTGTAACTCGCCAGGCGGCCACCATGTACTGCGATGTCTGCGTAGCAAGAATGCTGGAGAGTTGCTCGGTCTCCTTGGTCGTGAAATCCTCGAGCTGCTCGTCCAGGTCGAGCAGTTGTTGTTCCTTCTCACGCCACGCCGCTACCTGCGCCTCGGAAGCCAACGGATATTCCTTGTAGGTCGAGCTGGCGAAAACCCCAGCCAGGGCGTAATAGTCCTTTTGGGAAATAGGGTCGTACTTGTGGTTGTGGCAGCGGGCGCACGCTACCGTGAGCCCGAGCAAGCCGCGCGAAACAGCATCAATGCGTTCGTTGCGCTCATCCGCCCGGCCCTGCACCGGCTCCGCCTGGTCCCACAGCCACGGACCGCCGCCCAGGAAAGCCGTAGCGGGGAGGACTTCCAGAAGGTTCTTACCACCGGCAAGATCTCCAGCCAGTTGCATGCGCACAAACTTGTCGTACGGAAGATCGTCGTTGACGGCTTTAATTACCCAGTCGCGATACACATAGGCGCCCCGGAACGGCATATATCCGCGGCCTTTTGGATCCAAGCCGCGCACATCATCTTCGGCATAGCGCGCGACGTCTAGCCAGTGGCGGCCCCAGCGCTCTCCATAGCGAGCAGAAGCTAACAGCCGGTCCACGACCTTCTCGAAAGCGTTGGGAGACTTGTCTGTCTCAAAAGCTTCGATCTCCGCTGGCGTCGGAGGCAACCCGGTAAGGTCAAACGTAGCGCGGCGGATCAGAGTGCGGCGGTCCGCCGGCGGCGCGGGCGGTATTCCCTGAGCTTCCAGTTTGGCAAGCACAAACCTATCGATGGCGTTTTTCGCCCAGCGCGCGTTTTTCACCGAGGGTGTGGCTGGCATTTTGAGCGGCTGGAAAGACCAGAACGAACGCTGCTCTGGAGAGATCTTGAATTGGGGTCCGCTGGACGCCGCGATAATCTGCTTTGACTTCGGCCAGGGCGCTCCCATTTTCACCCATTCCACGAGACTTTGAACTTCCTCGGGCGCCAGCTTTCCGCCCTTGGGCATTTTCAGCTCGCCGGTCTGCCGCACCGCTTGAATCATGAGGCTCTTGTCGGCGTCGTTGGGCACGATCGCAGGCCCCCGGGTGCCACCTTTGAGCAGCGATTCGCGCGAATCGACGCGCAAGCCCGACGTAGCGGTATCGCCATGACAGTTGGAACAAACATTGGCGAAAATCGGGCGGACCTTCGTTTCAAAAAACTCCTCTCCGACCGAAGAATTGGCGGCGGCAGCGCTAATCGCCGGAACCACGGGCTCGGCATGTTCCGCCTGATCCCAGAGCGCGCCCATTTTCACCCATGCAGCCAAATCGGCAACCTGCTGCTCGGTGAGCTTGCCGTTCATCGGCATTTTCAGCATCCCGGTTTGCCGAACAGCTTCCATCAGGAGGCTCTTCTCGGGATCTCCGGGCACAATCGCGGGTCCCCTGCTGCCGCCCTTCAAAAGCGCTTCGCGCGAATCCATGCGAAGCTGGCCCATCGCCGACTCGGTATGGCATGGATAGCAGTTCTGGGTCAGGACCGGACGTACCTTGTCTTTGAAGAATTGCAGCGACTCGGCGGTCGTGGGAGGGTTGTCGTCGCCCAACAGCGTGGTCGCAAACTTGTTCGACAAAACACAGGCAAGCAATAGCGTTCCGACAATCAGCAAGAGTGATTTCATCGTGGATTTCCGCATACAGATTCGCGCCGGTTACCAGGGTTTTAGCGACCCGGACCCTCGCGCCGGCCCCTCGTCTCTTTTTTGCCTTCGTCCCCGCCCTTTTTCTCTGAAGGCTTGAACTTGCCCTCCAGAACCTGTTCGATCGTTACTTGGAGTTCCGGCGAATTCGGGGCTACCTGCGGCTCAAACCGCACCACCACTTTGCCGCTGCGGTCGACAACAAACTTTGTATAGCTCCAGTGAACTTCGCCTCCGGTTGGTCCTTTTTTGTCACTGGTTAGAAATCCGTACAGAGCAGCTTGATCCTTGCCCCGAATGGAGGCCCGCGCAAATACGGGAAAGCTCAAGTGAAAGTCGCTGCTGTATATCTTTTGAATCTCCGCATCCGTTCCCGGCTCTTGCGCGCCAAAATCGTTGGACGGGACGCCCAGGACAACCAGTCCCTTGTCCTTGTATGCCTTCTGAAGCTCCTCCAGCAAGGGAATCTGATCTCTGAAAATAGATTGGCTGGCAAGATTGACGATTAGCAGTACCTTACCCTTGAACGCAGAGAGTGGCACTTCCTTGCCGTCGAAGGCAACCAAAGAGCAATCGTACAGCGTCTTCTCCGCCGGTGCCGAGCGACCGACAACAGCGGTCAACGCCAGCAAACAGCCTATCGCAAGAATGTTTGACGCGGTCCTACAACGCTCCATTCGGGGCCCCTGAGATTGCGTCCTTAAAGCTACGATGAAAACTGGCAGGAGGCAATCAAGATTGCTCCTGGTTGCCTCCGTCTCACGGGCCTTCTAGAACGCGTAGCGCAGAGAAAGTTGCACAACTCTCGGGCGCGTCAGCAAGGAGCTATAGTTTCCAAAGCTCGAGGCGCTGCCAAATGGGTTGTTGGCAATGCTAGCCGGGTCAAAGCGCACGGAGTTGGTGACGTTGAAGACTTCGAAGGAAAACTTCAGATTCTGCCTTTCCGTGATGCGGAATATCTTGGAAAGGCCGGAATCGATGCTGAAATATCCGTCGCCGCGAAAGATATTTCTTTGACCGGTCTCTCCGGGATACGGAGCGCGCAGGTTCGCGAGAGCTTGCGCCTGATTCTTGAACACGTTGGGGTCACCGTTGGCATCGGAGCTGTGTCCCCCCGAGGAAATTGGGCCGGTCAGCACGTTAAAGCTCTGAATGGCCCAATTGGTGCCCCAGCCCAGGCCATCGAAGGTGCTGAACGGCAGACCGCTGGTCCAATGCATGAGGCCGGAAAGGGTCCAACCGCCAATCAACGTGTCGACCGCGCGATTCGCACTGGAGAAGAAAGTAGCTCCGCGTCCGAAAGGCAACGCCACCATGGCGTTAGCCACAACCGAGTGCCGCACATCGAAGTCCGAGGGCCCGCGATTCCCCCGAATATTCCAGGAATTGACAAGCGAACCGAAGATTTGCTGGTTATACCCGCGCTCGGTGTCGGATCCGAGATCGGAGGATTTCGAGAAAACATAGTTGAAATCGAATTGCACGCCCCTCTGCATGGGATGGTGCAGGGACACTTGCAGGCCGTGGTAGCTGCTGGTGCCGATCGAAGACCAGGCATAGAACGAAGCATATTGGGGATCGAAATAGCGGAACGTGGGATCGGTCGAATCGGCAGGGGAGAAGCCGAGATCCAAGTCATAGAGCGCCGCCGTCTCGTTCCCGGAAACGATTGGAGACCAAATACCGGTTGCGGGATTGAAGTGAGAGAATTCCGTTTGATAAATATTTTGCGTGGCAGAAAGACCGCCGGCGGCCGCTCCGGGAAACATGTGTTCCCAGTATGGATTCGTTGGAACGTTGGCCACCGGGGTGCCGGCGTTGGCGAGCTTGGTCATCTGCGTCGCTGCGGCGAAGTAATCGCCGCCACCTTTCGGGTCCACAAGATCAAGCGGCATCCCCAAATCACGCTGCTGCAGAAGCCGATGGGCGAGGCGTCCCGTGTAGGCAGCTTCCACGATGAGACCTTTCGGGAGCTGCCTTGAAATGGCCAGATCAAACCCGTAGGAATAGGGCGTGTGCAACTTGCTGTCCAGGCCGTAGGAAATTGCCACGCTGTCTCCCGGGGTTACCGGAAACGCTCCGCTCGAGGAAGCGACGGGAATGATGGACGTTGGCACGTCTTGGGGACCGGTGAAACGCGGCGCGGTGTCCACGTGTTGATCGACGCCGTTCTCGGCTTGGGTCGACAAACCAAACGATCCGTGGGAATCAAACGTATTCATGATGCCTTCGCCGAAGTGATCGTAGTACATGCCGAAGCCCCCGCGAATGGAGGTCTGATTGGCCTGGTGTCCCAGCAGGTGGCCCAGAAATCCATCTCCGTAATTCGGGGAATAGGCAAAAGCGAACCTCGGCGCGAGATCCAGCTTGTCCATATTCCAGAGGCCCGCCTTACCGTTGGCGCGGCCCGCTGGCGCAAAAGAAATTCTGGGATCGTAGGTTTGGCCCTGGACCATCTGCGCCCCGCGGGTGTTAAACCAATCCTGCACGCTGGCCGTAGGACTTACTTCTTGCCCGTTGCGTTCGTAGGGCACCTGTAGCAGCGAGTGTCTGAAACCAAAGGTAAGAGTGAGATTTGATTTCACCTTCCAGCTATCCTGCAAATAATATTCAAACTCGTTCGACAAATAATGACGAGTGGTGAAAGCGCCGGATGGAAGCGGATTAAGATTGTTGCCGGAAACCCCGAAATTCAAGAATTCCACGGCATGGGTGATAAGCCCCGTGGCATCCGCGATCGCCGAATTGTAGGCGGTCTTGAAGGAAGCATCGACGGTAGGAAACCCGAACGCGCCGGGGTCTAAACTGCTGCCGGTGCCGGCAATGGATCCCACGGTGAGAAAATCGAAGTGCACGCTGGCGGACTTGTATGCGGTGGAATCCGTGGTGCGATTGTTGAAAATCGCCCGATAGTTAATGCCGCCTTGAATCGTATGCTTTCCCTTTACCCAGGTTATGTCGTCGACCGCGTTATGCGTGGGGACGTTGATGATGCTGGAAGGGTAGATGGTTCCGTTCACGCCGGCGCTGAAGGTATCGACATTGGCGAAGGTGACGTAGTCGTGGTTGGTGGTTCCGCGGTCCGCATAGCCCTGCCGAACAAACCCGTAGCGCACGTTGTTTACGACCGTGTCCGAGACGGTCCAAACGTGGCCGGCGGAAATTCCCTTGGAATTGTCGTAGCGCGCCGAATTCGGCAGAGAGGTTGGATATTGCTTGGCGTTGATCGTGGTGTCGTACTGAAGATTGCCGCGCACAAACAGGCGCTGCTTGGCATTCAAGTTGTAGTCAATCTTGGCTATGTAGGTGGCCAGCGACTGCGGAGAAGGCGACGAGAACGCGTAAGAACCGAAATTGAAACCATCGCCGAGCGCGTTGCCGTTGGGGAGCGGAAGTTGGCTTAGATAGGCGAGAGCCGCTTGGTTTATTCCCGCCCCGTTGGGGCATGTCCCAGCGGCGCTGCAACCCGGATCCATGGAGGCGATATTGGCTGGGGTCAGCGTCTTAGTCGTACCGTCGCTGGCCAGGTACGTCACGTTGCCTTGCCGCAGGGCTGCGGTCGGGACTTCGCGGATAACTTGCGTGCTTTCCGCGGTTCTTTGCCCTTCAAAGGCGAGAAAGAAGAACAGCTTGTCCTTTAGGACCGGCCCTCCGAAGGAACCACCGAAGGTATTCCTGAGGAATTTTCCGGGAGTGTTGGGCTCTCCATTCTGAAGTTCAGAATGCTTGTTGAACCAATCGTTGGCCACCATGTTGGTGGGGCGATGATATTCATACGCGGTGCCGTGGAACGAATTTGCTCCACTGCGGGTGACCAGCGCCACTTGGGCTCCCGAGGAGCGGCCGGAATCCGCGTTTGAATTCGTGGTGACGACACGGAACTCTTCCACCGAATCACGCGTGGACCTCAGAACTCCCTCAAACGCGTAGCCTTTGTTCTGGTTGTTGTCGTCCAGACCATCCAGCGTGTAGTTGTTCTGGTCGGAACGCGCGCCATTCACGGAGCCGCTGCGGCTGTCGGAATCCATCTGGCTGTCCGACTGCCGGCCCAAAAACATCACGCCACCTTGCAGGCTCAAGAGGTCCAGCACATTGTTGCCTTCAAACGGCAGCGCCTGTATCTGGGCCTGATTGAAAGGAGTGCCAATGGTGGCGTCGCTGGTGTTGAGGGTCACCGTTTGCGCGCTCACTTCCACGCTGGTGCTGGTGGCCTGGATAGCAAGATTGATATCAAGTCTTCCGGTTTGATTGACCAGCAGTTCCACTTGCCGTACTTGCGGAGCGAAGCCCACCGCGCTGACGGTGACCGTATATTTGCCAGGTGGAATTTGTTGGAAGCTATATTCGCCTTCGGCATTCGATCTTCTGGTCTGAGTGAACCCGCTGTCCCGATTCGTGAGGGTGATTTCCGCTTGGGGAGTGGCAGCACCGCCAGGATCGACGACCGCGCCGTGCAGTGAAGTCACCGCCGTTTGCGAGAGCGAGCGGACAGAACAAAGAAGAATGACGCTGAAGAGCAACAAACTGATCTTACGCAACCTCATCGGAATCCCTCCATGGCGGTTTGAAATGCCGTACGGCTTCCATAGCCAAGACGTAGAAACACCTCAACGAGTGCCAAGCAAAACTCAGGGGCAGATTTAATGGGAGCTATTGGTAGACGCTTTTCCAAATCGGGCCACTCACTTCTTTTCCGCCGCCGTTCTCACGGTCGAAGTTGGGCTCTTCTTGGAGCGCTATGCAATATTGAGCGGGCACGACGCTGTGCCCGAGAGAAAGAAACAGGAACGCCGCACAGTTCCAGTTCTTGTTCCAGAAGAATGGCGAACCGTGCCTTTAGGTGTCAGGCAGACTGCCGCCTTCTCTGCCCGGAGTCAAATTCAAAATTTATCTAACAACGATTACTAATTCTTCTTTTCAAGGGTTGTGCCTATCAACCCTTCGACTTTGTCGCGGAGAACCGAAACTTTTCGGCGGGGGAGGCGAGACGTTGGCAGGGGCGGTGAGGATCGAAAACAACAGCGAGCGGAATGTCGAGGGCTTACGCGGTCAAAACACTTTGAACATCGGCACGGAGCCAGATGAAATAGTGGCTAGATTCCTGATTCGAGGTGTTCCCGCGTTGAGGGGTTGATGCAAGATTTCTCGAATCCGCGGCCGGTCGCCAAACTAACACCGCGGCGGATGACCAGATTTCCCAGGCAGCGCCGCACGCCAGCTAACTCTTTTCAGTGTAGGATGTTGCAGTAAGGTCGGGGCCCGTAGCTCAGCGGTTAGAGCAGCGGACTCATAATCCGTTGGTCCCAGGTTCAAATCCTGGCGGGCCCACCAACATCTTCTGAATCCTTAACAACTTACAAAAGTTGTTCCCGCGACATTTACGCGTTTGGCCCAAACTTGGGAACATCTGGGAACAACTGCGCGGCCAACAGCGAAACTGCCGCCTTCTGTGCCTCCGGCAATGCGTGCGTGTAGATGGCGAGAGTCGTTGTCGGATTCGAATGGCCAAGCTGATCCTGCGCCACCTTGACGGAAACTCCCAGGTGTTGCAGCAGCGTGGCCACGGTATGGCGAAACGCCCGCCATCCCACTCTTGGCATCTTCAACT
>JBGOVR010000192.1:0-7717 GCA_041478205.1 Candidatus Acidiferrum sp. | reverse complement strand
GAAAACGCACCAGATAGTTTCCGGCAGTACGCGAATCAGATCTTCGGGGCGGGGAATCATTTAGCGCGTTCCGGGCCTTTCCAAAGAAATTTGTTTGACCGGGTGCTCTGCGCTGACATCGAAGAGAGATTTATCGCGCAAAAAACGCGCGATGGGGCGGAGGTCCTCCCTGCGCGGGCCGACCGTTCGCAGGAGCGAACGGGAAGAAGAAATCGGCCCGCTCCGGTCGGCATGACGGTCGAGGACAGGCGTGGCCTCAGGGGATAATGCCCGCGAACTGGCGTCGACTGCGGCACGACTGAAGTCGTGCCCTGACGGCAAAAGCAGGTTCCTCGCTGCGCTCGGAATGACAGGGAATACGATCGCGGCGACGCCGGCAGGCGGCAGCGCGTGCTTTGCCGGAGCCACCGCTTCTTGGGCCTGCGGGCGTTGCATTTGGTCGAGGACGTTCTGGCAGGAGGCGGCAAAGCGGCGGGTGAAGAAGGAGGAGCCGATGCCCATCCAGAGGGTGACGACGGCCACGGTTATCAGGATCCACTTTTCGCGGGACGAGGCGTCCGGAAGCGTTTTGTTTTTGTCGCGGGTGACCTCGCCGAAGAAGACGCGCTGGTAGGCCCATAGGAGGTAGCAGGCGGAGAGAATCACGCCGAGGGCGGCCCAGGAGGCCCAGTTCGCGTGCAACTGATACGTTCCGAGAAGAATCAGGAACTCGCCGACGAAGCCGTTGAGCATCGGCAGGCCGATGGAAGAGAGCGCGACAAACAGGAAAAATGCAGCGAGGCGCGGCATGGGCGTGGCCAAGCCGCCATATTCGGAGATTTCAAAGGTGTGGCGGCGGTCGTAGAGCATGCCGACGAGCAGGAAGAGCGCGCCGGTGGAGATGCCGTGCGCGAGCATTTGGTAGACGGCGCCCTGCATGGAGATGTTGTGGAACGCGAAGATACCAAGAACCACGAAGCCGAGGTGGCTGACGCTGGAATAGGCCACGAGCTTTTTGAGATTGGGCTGAACGAGGGAGACGAGCGCGCCGTAGATGATGCCGATGATGGCGAGAGCAGCGACCCAAGGCGCGGCACGATGCGCGGCGTTCGGGAATAGCGGCAGGCAGAAGCGGATCATGCCGTAGGTGCCCATTTTCAGCAGCACGCCGGCGAGGATCACGGAGCCAGCGGTGGGGGCTTCGACGTGAGCGTCGGGCAGCCAGGTATGCAGCGGGAAGAGCGGCACCTTGATGGCAAAGGCGACGAAGAACGCTAGGAACAGCAGCATTTCCTGTTGCGAGGTTAGCTGGGCGAAGCGGCCGTCTTGCAGGAGTTGTTGAATCCTGGGCAGATCGAAGGTGCCTGTGAGGTTGTAGAGCCAGATGATGCCGACGAGCATGAGGATCGAGCCGGCCATGGTGTAGAGAACAAATTTTATGGCGGCGTAGATACGGCGCTCGTGGCCCCAGATGCCGATCAGGAAGGCCATGGGGATCAGCATCACTTCCCAGAAGAGGAAGAAGAGGAAAAGGTCGAGCGAGAGGAAGACGCCGACTACGCCGACTTCCAGCATCAGCAGCATAACGAAAAATTCTTTGACGCGGTGCTCGATGCTCTTCCAAGAGGCGAGGACGGAAATGGGCGTCAGGAAGGTGGTCAGGATGACGAGGAAGAGGCTGATACCGTCAACGCCGAGATGATAGTGAATGGGGGGATCGGTGATCCAAGGGTGGAGCTCCTCGAGGTTGTATCCGGCGACGCCCAGCGGCACGTTGCGAATCAAAAATATCGAGAAAACGAATTCGACGACGGAGATGGTAAGAGCAAGGCGACGAATCCAAACATGGTCGTCACCGCGCAGAAGCAGCAGTGCGAGCGCGCCGAGCGCCGGGAAAAAGATCAGAACGGACAGTAGGCCGAGCATCAGCGCACCATCCCGATGGCCGCAGGCTTCAGGTACGGCCAGAAGACGATGGCAATGATGACGAGCGCGCCGATGACAACCCAGACGGCGTAGCTGCGCGTGTTGCCAGACTGCGTGTGGCGCACGCCGTCGCCGATTCTAGTCGCGCTAGAGGCAGCGCCATTGACGGCGCCGTCGATCACCTGGACATCGACCGCTTGCCAGAGCACATCGCGCGACAACCACATCAGCGGCTTGATAACGATGGCCGCGTAGAGTTCGTCGACGTAATACTTGTTGAAGAGCGTTGTGTAGGCGCCTTGGAAGGATTTGGCCAATGGTTCCGGCTTGCCCGGCTGCTTCAGGTACAGCCAGAAGGCGATCCCAAGGCCGACGAGCGCGGTGAAGAAAGCGACGCCAGCCAGCGGCAATTCCAGCGCGTGAGCGGCGGCTTCCGCGGCGGCCGCTTCGCCGCCGGTTCCTTGCGCGAAGACCGGTTCGAGGAATTTGGCAAAATAATCGGGCGAGCCCCAGAAAGCAGGAGCGGCCAGCCAGCCGCCGACGATCGAGAGCACCGCGAGAATCATCAGGGGCACGAGCATGCTCTTCGGCGATTCGTGCACGTGGACGTGATGCTCGTCGTAGCGCTGCTTGCCGTGAAACGTGAGAAAAATCAGGCGGAACATGTAGAACGAAGTGAGCAGTGCCGTGAGCAGGCCGAAAGCATACAGAATGTGACCGCCGCTTTCGCTTTGGAAGGCGCTGAGGAGGATGGAGTCTTTGCTAAAAAATCCAGCCAGGGGCGGGAAGCCGGCGATGGCCAGCGTGGCTATGAGCATCGTCACGTAGGTCCAACGAATCTTCTTGCTGAGGCCGCCCATGCGCTGCATGTCCTGCTCGCCGCCCATAGCGTGAATGACGCTGCCGGCGGCGAGGAAGAGAAGCGCTTTGAAGAAGGCGTGGGTCATCAGGTGAAAGATGCCCGCGGAGAAAGCGCCGACGCCGCACGCTAGGAACATGTATCCGAGCTGGCTGACGGTGGAATAGGCGAGAACTTTCTTGATGTCGGTTTGCACCAGGCCGATGGTCGCGGCGAAGATGGCCGTGGCGCAGCCGATAACGGCGACGACGAGCATGGCCGTGGGAGCGCGCATGAAGAGTACGTGCGAGCGGGCGACGACATAGACGCCTGCGGTGACCATCGTGGCGGCGTGAATCAAGGCGCTGACGGGCGTGGGGCCTTCCATGGCGTCGGGCAGCCACACGTAGAGCGGAAGCTGCGCGGATTTGCCAGTGGCTCCCATAAAGAGAAGCAGGCAGGCGACCGTGATGGTGCCGAGCTGGCCCATGGCATCGGCTTGCATCGGAACCGCCTTGGCGAAGAGCGGAACGAAGTCCAGCGTGCCAAAAACGCGGAAGAGCAGGAACATTCCCAGCATGAAGCCGAAGTCGCCGATGCGGTTGACGATGAAGGCTTTTTTGCCGGCGTCGGAGGCGGACTTTTTTAGGAAATAGAAGCCGATGAGCAGATAGCTGCACAATCCCACGCCTTCCCAGCCGACGAAAAGCAGGACGTAGTTGGCGGCCATGACGAGGATGAGCATGAAAAACATGAAGAGGTTGAGGTAGGAGAAGAAGCGGTAGTAGCCGCCCTCGTGAGCCATGTAGCCGGTCGAATAGATGTGGATAAGCCAGCCCACGCCGGTGACCACCATGAGCATCACGACGGTGAGCTGATCGATCTGGAGGTCAAAGCCGGCGCGAAAATCGCCAGCGACGATCCAGGAAAAGTATTGCTTCACCCAGGGAATTTGTTCGGGTGAAAGCTGGAAGAATTCGCGGACGGCTTCGAGCGCGGCGAGGAAGGACAGGCCCGTGGAGCCGACGGCGACGGCGTTGACGATCTTATTGGGCCACTTGCTGCCGAATAGGCCGTTGGTTGCCGAGCCGAGCAGCGGCAGTAGCGGGATGATCCAGAGATTGTCGAGTATCAGCATTAAAGTTTGAGCAGATCGACGCGCTCGACGTTGAGCGACTGCCGGTTGCGCGCAATGAGAATGATGATTCCGAGACCAACGGCGGCTTCCGCAGCCGCCACTACAATTACAAAGAGAACGAAGACCTGGCCGTCCAGGCGATTCCACATTTGGCTGAAGGCCACGAAGGCCAGGTTCACGGCGTTGAGCATCAGCTCGATGGACATGAAAATGGTGATGATGTTGCGCTTGAAAACAAACGCGAAAACGCCGAGGCCAAACAAAATGGCGCTAAGAACCACGTAGTAGATCGTCGGGACCATCGTCAGGTTTTCTCCCGCTGTGCGAGCACGATCGCGCCGAGAATGGCGACCAGGATCAGGAACGAGGTCAGCTCAAAGGGATAGACAAAATCTTGAAAGAGCAGGTTGGCGACTGCTTTGGTTGGGGCGACCGCTCCGGCCGTCGTCGTTTGCACGGTGTAGGTGGACCGGGCCACGGCAGCCGCAAGGACGCCAGTCAGCGCCACGGCCAGAGGAATGCCCGCCACGCCTGCGAGCTTCGATGCGTTGGTGCGCTCCTCCACACCAGCGTTGAGCAGCATGATGACGAAGACGAACAGCACCATGATCGCGCCGCCGTAGACAATGATCTGCACGGCGGCAACGAATTCGGCGCCCATCAGAAGATACAGGCCCGCGAGTGCCACCATGACGACGATGAGCGAAAGCGCGCTATGAATCGGATGGCGCTGGAAAATAAGGTTAAGCGCGCCCAGAACGGCCATCGCGGCGAGCACAAAAAAGATAATTAGGGGCGCGTTCATCAGTGGCCCTTCACCAGAATCGCAGCTGCGGTAATCACCGCGTTGGCCAGGGAAACGGGTAGAAGCAACTTCCAACCGAAAGACATGAGCTGGTCATAGCGGAAGCGCGGGAGCGTGCCGCGCATCCACACATACACGAAAAGAAAAACGAAAATCTTGGACAAAAGCCAGAACGGGCCCTGGATGAATTCGTTGACGGCAGGGAACGCGATGAGAACCGCGCCCAACGCGGCAATGACGGTTCCCAGACCGGGCAAAATGATGCGGCCAAAAATCGTTTCGTAACGGATGCCGTCCCAGATGACCCAGAGGCCGAACGGAATGAGTATCGCCGACGGCAGATAGTGGGTAAAGGTCCACGATGCCGGGAAGGGAGACAGCCAGCCACCGAAGAACATGATCGAGCACAAGCACGAGACGGTGATCATGCTGGTGTACTCGGCGATGAAAAACATCGCAAACTTGAAGCTGGCATATTCGGTGTGGAATCCGGCCACGAGTTCCGACTCGGCTTCCGGCAGGTCGAACGGCACGCGGTTGGTTTCCGCCACGGCGGCGATGAAGAAACAAAGGAAGCCGAGAATTTGCGGAAAAATATTCCAGCTCAAAATACCGAACTTCGCGCTGGCCTGCGCGACAATGATATCTCTCAGGCTGAAGCTGCCGGCGCTGAGGAGCACGCCCACGACGGACATGGTAAGAGCAAGCTCGTAGCTGACCATTTGCGCAGAGCTGCGCAGGCCGCCAAGTAGAGGGTATTTGCTGTTGGAAGACCAGCCGGCCAGAGCGACGCCATAAACGCTGAGCGCGGTGATGGCAAACAGGGCCAGAATGCCGATGTTGAGATCGACGATACCAAGATAAACGTCGCGTCCAAAAATGCGGAGCGGGTCTGGCCCGAACGGAATGATGGCGATTGACGTAAGCGCCAGCGCCAGCGCCATCAGCGGCGCCAGATAGTAAGTGAATTTGTCCACGCCCGCGGGTGTCGGGTCTTCCTTCAAAAGAAACTTGGCGCCATCGGCCAACGGCTGCAGCAGGCCGTGCGGACCAACGCGATGCGGACCCCACCGGGATTGCATGTGCGCGACGACCTTGCGCTCGAACCAAGTGAGATAGGCATTCACCGTCAGCACGATGAAGAGCAGCAGCGCTATTTTTACAAGCGTGATGAGGATGTCGGCGTGCTGGGCGAGGAAGTCGATCACGGCTTGGCGTCCGCCTCCGGCAAGGATTCCATCATGGTGCAGAAGCGGCCGAGCGTGCCGCTGGTGAAAAGGGTGTCCTGCGCGGAACGGATCAGGCCGGCGGGAACGTCGTAGGGCGCCTGGCCGTTTCTGGCGACGTTCATATGCGTCAGCTCCGCGCCGCCGGTGAGCAGGCCCGCATCCTGAACGTTGTACCCAGGCACGGCCTTGCGAATTTCTTCAAACACGGCCGCGGGCGTCTTGTAGTGAAATGCTCTCCCCAGGCCGAGCTTTTCAAGCTGGTGCGAAAGAATACGCAGCAAATCGAAATCGCTGCGGGGTCCCATGACTTCCGCGGCCTTGTGCAAGAGTTGAATTTCGCCGGCCGTGTTCGTGACCGTGCCGTCTTTTTCGTACGCGGATGCCGCCGGGAAAACGATGTCGGCCGGCCTGCTGGTATCGGTAAGAAAAAGTTCGTGAACGATCAGCAGTTCCAGGTTGCCGCGCCCGAAGCCCAGGGTCCCGAAATGCGTGAAGGGATTCGCGCCGACGACGTAAAGGGCCTTGAGCTTGCCGGCCTGCGCGGCTTCCACCATCTTCGGCGCGGTGAGGCCCGGTTTGGACGGAATCACGCTACCCCAGAGCTTCTCGAACGCTTCGCGCGCGCCAGCGCTGTCGGGATACGCATAGCCGGGCAGGCGGTCGGGCAGAACGCCCATGTCGGCGGCCCCGCGGGAATTGGCGTAATCGCCGAGCGCCATGTAGCGGACTTTTCCCGGAAGCTTGGAGCCGAAGGCCACGAGTTGCGCGACCGCGGCGCCGGAAATCTCCGCACCGAAAACGATGGCGACGTCCGATTCCGCCTCGAGAGCCGCCTTGAGCCCGACCAGTTGCTCGACAAGCTGCGGCGCCAGAGAACCTTCTTCATGCGCCAGCCAGCGAAGAGCGGCACTTTCCTGGCCTGCCTCCACTTTCACAAGCTGGCTAGCTTTGCGATGCAGCTTGGTGTCGCGCGAATTCAAGATAAACAGTTTGGTGCCGAAATGCCGGATGCCGGAACGAATCTGCCAGGCAACGAGCGGATTCTGATTGGTCGGATCGTTGCCGATGACCAAGACCGCCTTGGACTTGTAAAGCTGCTCCATCGTCAACAGAGAATCGCCCGCGCGATCGCCCAGCGCGGTGAGCAAGCCGGTGTAGTCCACCGTCCGGTGATGATCGATGTTGTTGGTGCCAAAAGTCGCGCGGGCCAGGCGCTGCAACAGGTAATTCTCTTCATTCGAGGTGCGGTTTGAGCCGATAAATCCGATCGAGTCCGGACCGTGAGCGTCGCGGATCTGCTTTAACTTGGCGGCCGCGGTCTGCGCGGCCTCTTCCCAGGACGCGGGATAAAGCTTGTCGCCCTTGCGCAGGAGCGGCTGGCGAATGCGATCCTTGTGCTGCGTGAAATCGAAGCCGAAGCGCCCTTTGACGCAGAGAAAATCCTTGTTGATGCCCGAGAGGTCGCGATTGTTGGCGCGCATGATCTCGTGGTTGCGTACGCTGAGAGTCGTCTTGCAGCCATTGGAGCAGTGCGTGCAAATCGTAGAGACGTATTGCATCTCCCAGGGGCGGGTTTTGTAGCGATACGTGCCGCTGGTAAGCGCGCCGACGGGGCAAATGTCGATGCACATGCCGCACTCTTCGCACTCCAGATGATCCTCGCGGTTGGGAATGATGATGCTGTTCGCGCCGCGCATGCCCACGCCGAGCGCCTTCACGTCCATGCCTTCGTCGCAGACGCGCACGCAGCGGAAGCACAGAATGCAGCGCGGAGCATCGTAATAAACCAGCTCCGACCATTT
>JBGOVR010000022.1:0-42001 GCA_041478205.1 Candidatus Acidiferrum sp. | reverse complement strand
GTGGAAGCGCGCAAGGCTGCGCGCCAGCAGCTCGAACATGGCGCGGACTGGATCAAGGTCTACATGACCCACCGTTCGTGGGTCGACAAGCAGGGCAATCTCGTCTCGCAGCCCACACTAACCGTCGAGGAATTGAAAGCCATCGTCGACGAAGTCCACGGCTGGCAAAAGAAAGTCGCTTGCCACGCCTACAACGGCATCGGCCTGCAGCGCGCGCTCGACGGCGGTTGCGATTCCATCGAGCACGGTCTCGAAATCACTGACGCGCAAATCGCGCAGATGGCCCGCCAGGGCACTTGGTATTGCCCCACGCTCTCGCCCTACTACGACGACTGGGCTCCCGCTGACACGCCGGAAGGAAAGCGCGACCGCGCCAGAGCGGCCGTACATGAAATCTCTTTCAAGAAAGCGATGCAGGCCCACCTGAAGATCGTCTTCGGCACGGACATGGGCGGCATTCCCTGGACGGAACCCCTCGCGCAGGAATTTCCACGCATGGTGGGGCTCGGCATGCCGCCGATGGATGCCCTCCAGGCCGCCACCTCGCGCGCCGCCGACATGCTCGATATGAAAGGCGAAATTGGCGTCCTAGCGCCGGGCGCTTACGCCGACGTAATCGCCGTCTCCGGCGACCCGCTGAAGGACATCAACGCACTCGCACACGTGCGCTTCGTAATGCACGACGGCTCCGTCTTCAAAAACGAGCCCGCCAAATGATGACCAATTCCATGAGTACCCCTAGGAATGTCAGAGCGGAGCTTCGCAACTTGCGGAAAGACTCTCGTAGGGGCACGGCATGCCGTGCCCGCTCTGGGCGCGGGGCTCGCACAGGCGCCAAGCGGAGCCGACAGCCACAGAGCTTTGTGGATCGCGCCTTTAGGCGCAACATAAGCGCCCCTTCCGCGTGCGCTTTAGCGCCTGAAGGAACGGCGTTGGCTCAACCGATGACTGGCGACCGTCCCCTGCCAACCGCCTTACGCCTCGACGCGCACGCCCTTCCAAAACGCGATCCGGTCTTTGACTTCCTCGGCGCCCGCTTTTGGCTGCGGGTAATACCACGCCGCGTTGTCGTTCCTCATGCCGTCCACTTCCACGTGGTAATAATGCGCGGTGCCCTTCCACGGACATTCCGACGTGTGGCTGCTCGGCATCAGAAACTCTCTTCCCACGGCATCCGTCGGGAAATATTGGTTCCCTTCCACAACGACGCACGCGCCGCTCTCCGCGATCACTTTGCCGCCCCAGCTTGCCTTGGCCATCTTCGTTCTCCCCGTTCCATTCGCGGCTTCCGCCGCTTTTGCGCCCCACTTCCACGAGTATCGCACACCCTTTTGGATGCGGCGCCGAGGGCCTGCGATTCTTGGATTTGTGATAGCTTTGCTAGATTCTGTCGCACAGAAATGGAGATTCTCTATGGCTGAGCAAAATTTCGCAAATCACACTAAGTTTTTCCCGCCGTTCCACTTTTTCGTTTTACCGGTGTTCATCCTCAACTTCGGTTGGTCGATTTACCGCTTGAAAGCTTGGAATTACTCGATCGATGGATTCATCGCGGTAGTAGTAGCGCTCGCCCTGCTCCTCGGGTTCCTTACGGCGAGGGTCGCCACACTGAAGGTACAAGACCGCGTGATCCGGCTGGAAGAGCGGCTGCGTTACCAGCGTCTGCTCCCTGCCGACCTGCAGCCACGGATCGAAGAGTTCACCGTGGCGCAGTTCGTCTCGCTGCGCTTCGCCAGCGACGCGGAACTCCCC
Organism: Candidatus Acidiferrum sp.; assembly: GCA_041478205.1. Lineage (GTDB taxonomy): Bacteria > Acidobacteriota > Terriglobia > Acidiferrales > UBA7541 > Acidiferrum. The sequence goes on along the minus strand of JBGOVR010000022.1, from coordinate 40,249 downwards.
GCGCTCGCGCGCAAAGTGCTTGACGGGAAGCTCAACGAACGCAAAACCATCAAGCAACTCGTCAAGAACTGGAAGCCGGACCATCTGCGCGCATAGCCTTCCCGGCGCGCAGCGGTGCCATTGCAACAAAGGGGAAAGAAAGAAAATTACGGGAGTTGTGCGCGCCGCGAAGATCCCAAAGTGACTGCGCACTTCAATTGGCCGCAAAGGCTGCGGCCAGTGTCACACTTTCGCCGTCGGGATTGCTGATAACGATCTGCTGCGGCCCCGCAGTAACCGCAGGAGTCACAACGGTCAGGGTGTTCATGTCCTTGAAAATTGCGTTCGCTGTTTTTCCGCCGATAGTCACCGTCGTTCCGGTTTGAAACCCGCTGCCGCGAATCGTGAGCGTAGCGCCACCCGCGGCAGACGCGGTTGCCGGCGATACCCATCCAATTCCCAGGGGCACATTCGTTAGCTGAACAACGGTGAGACCCGACGTTGTTAACGCAAATATCTTCTGCCCGTCTTCATCGAGGGTGAGGAAACCCGCATGGAGGCCGTCGATATCGCTCACAAGTGCCGCGAGAGGTTCCGGCAGAAACACGCGCAGGCGCAGTTGCCCGGTGTGCGCGTCCAGAATATCCACGCCGCCCTGAATGCCGGTGGCGAGTGGCGCGGCGGGGGCCGCGCCGGTGAGAAACGGCTGATACACCAGCGCGCCGCTCGGGTGCATGGTGATACCTGGCACGGACACGCGGCCGGGCCCTTGCTCCAGATCGGGAGCCGCGAATGTGTTGACAATCTTGCTCAGGAGACTGGAATCAACACTTCGAATTTCGATGAGACCGCTGGTGACGGTGGCAAACATGGTTCCGTCGGCGGCGGCTGATAGGTCGCTGGCGACTTCACTTGTCGCCGACATCTTGAAGTCGTTCGACGCGGAGTTCCATATTCCGACAGGGCCGCCCGGCGAAGTGGCGAAAGAAAGGAATACGCGGTCGCCTGCGGCGTCGGCTTGCAAAAGCGGAGAGCCGGTCATCGTGGTGACTGCGGGTTGGGGCGCCGGCTGAACCGTTGGCGGATTCGTGGTCATGTCGAGTTGTGACAAACATGAAGCGCAGGTGCCGGATGAAGTTGCTTCGGCACTAAGAGCGACGAAGACTGTTTGTGCGCTGGTAGCGGCGACGCGTGCCGGGTTGTAACCGCTGGCAGCGAGCGACGTGGTGATCGCCGGTGTACTCGGTCTGTCCGGATCGAGCAGATAGACATTTTGTGAGCCAAAATCCGCAGCGACAAGCAGTGAGCCATCCGGTGTGAGAGCCAGGCCGCGCACATCGTCATCCGGGCAAGGGCCTGGCGACCTGAAGCTTGGACAATTTAGCGTCAGCCCGGCGGGCTTGAACTCCGCCGCCTGCAAATCGAAGACATCGATCTGAGACGGTGCGCTCAAATACAGGAGCTGACGTTTCTGGTCGTAAGCCAAGAATTTGTAGGGGGCGGGTTCTCCTTTTAGCGCGGGATTCGGGTAAATCTGCGCGGTGTAGGCTACGGAACTTTGGACCGCAAGCGAGAAGCCAACAGAATGCGAAAGGGAGCCGCTCGCTCCTTGAGCCGCGATCGTGAAGCTTCCTGTTGCGGCATTGGGATCGGCGCCAAAGACTACCGCCATATTCACGCCTGCGGCGATGTTGAACGGACTGGCGGGGTTGGATACGACTCCAGTTGGCAGATCGCTGAGGGTTATTTGGACGGTGCCTGCGAAACCATTCTGGCCGTTCACCAATACGTTGACTGGGGAGCTGGTACCGCCTTGTGGAACGGAGAGTGAGTTCGTGGAGAGCGTGAGGGAGAAGTCTTGAGAAGGGGAAGTGCGGGTGATTTGGGGCTGAGTTCCGCCGCCTCCGCAACCGGAAGAGATGAGAAAGGCAAGAATTAACACAGAGGGCACCGAGGACACAGAGTTCACAGAGAAGAAGGGGAAGAAGAGGGGGATGGTTCGCCGGGCTAAAGCCCAGCGGCTACGAAAGACGATTTGAGTAGGTCGCCGCACTTGAAGACCCCGAGTTGCGTCGAGGGACGCAGAGGGCCAAGATTACAGCAACATATTTACTTGTCAAGATAATAAATATTGAAACACGGAAGGCCAAGGAAAAGGCGGCGCGGGCTGTTGGCCCGCGCCGCCTTTGGGAAAGTAACCGGACTTCAAAAGTGGCCGAAGCTAAATTGTCTTGGCTGCCGGAGCGGACGCCGGGGCGGACGCCGACTTAGCGAAGGCGCTGCTGCCGGTGCTCTTGTCCGCGGTCTTGTCGATCTCGATCGAGCCCTTGAAGTACGCGCCGTCCTCGATCATGATTCGCGAGGTGGTGAGGTCACCGTTGACGGAGCCATCCTTCTTGATCTCGATACGGTCTTTGGCGCGAAGGTTGCCCTTCACGGTGCCGAAGACCACGACTTCGCGGGCAATGATGTCGGCGGTTACTTTTGCCGTGGCGCCGACGGTAAGCTTCCGCTCATCGAGCTGGATCAGTCCTTCGACCGAACCATCGATCAGCAGATCTTCGCTGCCGGAGATTTCGCCTTTCACGTGCAGGCTAGAGCCGAGCCGCGCGCTAGCGCGGTCGCCGGTGGCACTCAATGGACGCATGGAATCTGTAGACATCGCGGGTTTTTCCTCCCAAATCGCCGGAGCAGGAGGCTTCGGCGGCTGATTCTGTATTGGATTATTCGGCCCCGGTTGCGCGGCGTGCGGCGTATCCGGTTTCTTATTCCCCCACATCGAACGAACCTCCCCCAAAGGGACAACACACCCCAGTAGTTACCCACCGGGGTAGAAGGAAACTCTAGTCCCTAGCGGTGGCAGGCGGCAAATAGAGTGTGAACCGACCGTACTTGAAAGTTACTGGACCTTCGTACAGGTTTCGCTTTAGATTCGGAGTAGGAAGAAGTAAAAACGTAACGAAGTAATGACATAAAGAAAAGGCTAAAACGAGGCAGTTACGCGGGAGCGGGGCTTGCCGGGGCTTGGTTATTTCGTTATTTCGTTACTTCTTTACTTTCATTGCTTCGTTTTCGCTGTTGGTTTCGGCGAGCTGTTGAAAAAGAGACGATGCGCAGTACGGAATGAGAATCGCACGGCTGAGAACACAGGGGAGGCCGGTCTAAAGACCGGCCACTACAACGTTGTTGCTTCGCTGTTGGTTTTTCTATGCGGTGGGTTTGTCGGGGACGGGCTGGGAGGCGAGAAAGTCGGTGCTGAATCGAGCGGAGTAGGAATCCAGCAACTCCCGGACGCGTTTGTGATCCGGCGACTTCAGGACGAAGCCCGCGTGATGATACCGGGAGACGCGATAGACGATTTCCGGATCGGTGTAGGCCGAGGTATCGGGATGCTCTTGGCGGGCCAGGCAGAGAATGACGCCGGCGTAATCGCGGCGGGCGGGCGGCAGGGCGTAGGGCTGCTTCCCTGCTCCGACTTCCAGGTGCGCCCACTCGCGCCACAAATTGATGCCGGTGGCGGCTTCCACCACTTCCGAGATGTAGGCGCCACCGACGCGTGCGGCGATTTCGATGAAGTAAAACTTGCCGCCGGCGTGAGCTTTCAGGAACTCGGCGTGGGTGACGCCGCGGACGGAGCCAAGCCCTTCGATGACCTGGCGATTGGCGTCGAGAAGGGCGCGCGTATCGGCCGCGTCGCGCGGCAGCGTGCGGGTGATGAAGACTCCGCCCTGATGCGCAACATCGAGCGGGGGCGCGCCATAGGCATGGACTTCCGCGAACATCACCTCGCGCTCGGATACGACGCTGTCCACGTGATAGACCGTACCGGGGACGAATTGCTCGAGGAGATAGAAGGATTGCTTGTCGCCCAACTGATCGAGCCAGGGCCACAGCTCGGCCGGGGCGTGAATCTTTTTCATTCCGATTCCCGACGCTTGCGAGCGTGGCTTTAGAAGCCACGGCCCAGGTACGCGGGCCATGAATTCGCGCAGGTTGTCGTAGTTGAGGATGTGCGCGAACTCCGGGACGAGAATGCCGGTTTCCTTGGCGCGGGCGCGCATGGCCAGCTTGTCGCGGAAATAGCGGACGGTGGTGAGGCCCATTCCCGGGATGCGCAGATGTTCGCGCAGCGCGGAAACATTTTCCATGTCGAATTCGTCGAGGGCGACGATGCGGTCGATCGGCTGCGACCTGGCCATGTAGCTGACCGTGAAGATCAGGGCTTCGAGCGGCAGTTCTTCGGGCATGAAGAAGATTTCGTCGATGGAGTCGCGGGGCCAGTCTCCATCGCGCAGCTTTTCCACCGTGAGCAACAAAACGCGGCAGCCTATGGCCTTGCAGGTGCGCAGGAACTCTTGCCCTTTTTCGTAGGAGCTGACGCAGAGGATGGTGAGGGGGCGCGTGTCCGGCATGGCGTACTCCGTAAGATACGAGCCAAGACGCAGCGGCCGGGAGGAGCAAGCCCCTCCGCTACAAGGATGGCTGCGATTGGCGCGGATTATACTGTGGTCTCTGCCGCAGGATACAGAAATTGCAGGAATGGCCCGACGCGCTGGGCCCAGGCAGCTTCGTTGTGCTCGGCGCCTTCGACGAGCTCGTGGTGAAGATCTTCGCCCAACTTCCAACCTTTTTTCAGGAGGAGATCCCGGAAGAGCCGGACGTCCGGCACGGTACGCTGGCCTTCGCGGGTGCCGACGTCCAGCCAAATGCGCGGGCGCAGCGGCACCGGGGCGGCTGCGGCGAAGCGGAGAATCGCGCGCTGGTGCCACCAGACCGAAGGAGAGAGAGCGGCGATTCTGCCGAACGTTTGCGGGTATTTGAGTCCGATATATAAGGATACTAATCCGCCTAGGGAGGAGCCGCCGATGCCGGTGGAAGACGGGTCGGAAAGAATGCGGTATTGCTCCTGGATGAAGGGCATCACTTCTTGCAGCAGGAATTTTGCGTAGCCGTCGGCGCGGCCGCCGCCGAGCTTGGGCGCTTTGGTGGGCGTGTATTCGTGGACGCGGGATTTTCCGGCGTTGTAGATGCCCACGATGATCAGCGGCTGAACGGCGCCGGTGTGAATGAGACGATCGGCGGCGCCCTGGATGTTCCAATCCACACCGGCAAATGCGGTGGCGCGGTCGAAAAGATTTTGGCCGTCGTGCAAATAGAGGACGGGATAACGCTGCCAGGGCTGATCGTCGTAGCCAGCCGGGAGATACACGACCAGGTCGCGCTGGTTTCGAAGCACGCGCGAGCGGAAGCGCTCGTGTTTGCGAAGCTGGCCGGTGCTCACGGAGCGATCATCACCAGGAGATCCTTGGCTTCCACGTGCTGCCCGGGCGTGGCCAGAAGCTTTACGATACGGCCGGAGATCGGGGCGTAAATGTTGGATTGCATCTTCATGGCTTCGAGGGTCAGCAATTTTGCGCCGCGCTCGACGGCGTGGTCGGCTTGCACAGCGATGCCGGAGACTACGCCTGCCGTTGGAGCGGCAACTTGTCCGGCATCAGCGGGATCGGCCTTGGGATGGGCGCGTTCGACGACGCGCAGCGAGCGGTCGCGAACGTTCACTTCGCGGGGCTGGCCGTTCAATTCGAAAAACAGGGTTCGCGTGCCGTCGGGATGGGCGTCGCTTACGGTGAGGAATTTGAGGATGAGCGTCTTGCCGGATTCGATCTCGATGGTGATTTCTTCGCCGGACTTCAGGCCGTAGAAAAAAGTGGGAGTCGGGAGCACGCTGACATCGGCGTACGTCTGGCGGAATTTTTCGTACTTGAGGAAGACTTCCGGGTAGAGAAGATAGCTGAGCAGGTCGTCGCGCTGGATGGCGTGGCCGACTTTCTTTTCCAGCGATTGCTGTTCGTCTGCGAACTTGGCGGGTTCCATGTTGGCGCTCGGCCTGCCGCGAAGCGGAGCGGCGCCGCGCAGAATGATTTTCTGGAGTTTTTTCGGCCAGCCGCCCGGGGGCACGCCGAGCACGCCCGAGAACATTTCCACGACGGAATTGGGCAGCGATAAATCGTGCTTTTCGTCGAGCTTCAGCAAGTCTTGCGGCTGCATCTCTTTGGCCATCAGGAAAAGGGTCAAGTCGCCGACGACTTTGCTCGAGGGCGTCACTTTTACGATGTCGCCGAAGAGTTGATTCACCTCGGCGTACATTTTTTCCGCTTCGCGCCAGCGATGGCCCAAGCCCATGGCAACGGCTTGTTCGCACAAATTCGTGTACTGGCCGCCGGGAATTTCGTGCTGATAAAGGCGCGCGGAGCCTGCTTTCGGCCCGGAATCGAACGGCGAGTAGTGGGTGCGCACGATTTCCCAGTAGTCCGAGCATTCGTTGAGAGTTTCCATGTCGAGCTGCGTGTCTCGCGGCGTGTGGCGCAGTGCTTCGACGATGGAGTTGAGATTCGGCTGGCTGGTTCCGCCGCTCATCGAGGCGATCGCGGCGTCGGCGACATCGACGCCGGCTTCGGTGGCTTTCAGCACGGAGGCAGCGTTCAAGCCGCTGGTGTCGTGGGTATGAAAATGAATGGGAATGGCGATCTCTTCGCGAAGGGCGCGCACCAATTCGTGGGCGGCGTAGGGCTTGCACAAGCCCGCCATGTCTTTGATGGCCAAAAAATGCGCGCCGAGCTTTTCCAGTTGCTTGGCCATGGCCACGTAATATTTTAGGGAGTACTTGGGCCGGGCTTTGTCGAGAATGTCGCCGGTGTAGCAGATGGCGGGCTCGCAGACGGTGCCGGTCTCAAGAACCGCGTCGATGGCAACGCGCATGTTCTCGATGGAATTGAGCGAATCGAAGATGCGGAAAATGTCGATGCCCTGCGCGTGGGCCTCGCGCACGAATTCCACGATGACGTTGTCCGGATACGACGCGTAGCCCACGGCATTCGCGCCGCGCAGCAGCATCTGAAAGCAGATGTTGGGGACGCGCCGGCGCAGCTCGCGCAGGCGTTGCCATGGATCTTCGTGAAGAAAACGCAGCGAGGTATCGAATGTCGCGCCGCCCCACATCTCCAGGCTGAACAGGTTCGGCAGGCGCTGGGCCACGGCGCTCGCGGTGGCCAGGAGGTCGTAGGTGCGAACGCGTGTGGCCATTAGCGATTGGTGGGCATCGCGGAACGTGGTGTCGGTGATGAGCAGGCGCTTTTCTTTGCGGGCCCACGCTGCGAATTTTGTTGGGCCGAGTTTTTGCAGGAGCTGCCGCGATCCGGGAGGCGGCGCGATTCCCGGCGCGGCGGGAACGACCGCAGGTTCCAGCGCTTCGGGAACTTTCTTGCCTTTCACTTCGGGATTGCCGTTGAGGATTACGTCGCCAAGATAGGAGAGGAGTTTGGTGGCGCGGTCGCCGCGGCTGGGCAGGCGGAACAACTCCGGCGAATCATCGAGAAATGATGTGGTCACTTCTCCCGCGCGAAATTTCGGATGGTTCACGACGTTTTCGACGAAGGGGATGTTGGTCTTCACGCCGCGAATGCGGAATTCGCGCAGGGCGCGGTCCATGCGCTGGCACGCTTCCGGCAAGTTCTTGCCCCAGGCCGTCACTTTTACCAGGAGCGAGTCGTAATAGGCCGCCAGCACCGCGCCGGCGTAGGCGGTGCCGCCGTCGAGGCGAATCCCAAATCCCGCGGGTGAGCGGTAGGTGGAAATTTTTCCGTAGTCGGGGGCGAAATTTTTCTCGGGATCTTCCGTCGTCACGCGGCATTGCAGCGCTGAGCCGTACAGCGGCACGCTATCCTGCTTTGGCAACGACATCGGCGCATCGTGCAGCGCGTGGCCCTGCGCGATCAGAATCTGCGCTTGCACCAAGTCGATCCCGGTGATCATTTCGGTGACGGTGTGCTCGACCTGGATTCGCGGATTTACTTCGATGAAGTACCAGCGCTGGGCATCGACGTCGTACAAGAATTCGACGGTGCCGGCGTTGCGGTAGCTGGCCTTGCGCGCGAGCCGCACCGCGGCGTCACATAGTTCATTCCGGACGCTCGCGGGGAGATTGGCGGCCGGCGCCACTTCGACGACCTTTTGGTGGCGGCGTTGCACGGAGCAATCGCGTTCGTAGAGGTGCAGCAAATTGCCGTGATGGTCCGCGAGAATCTGCACTTCGAGATGCCGCGCGCGCGGAAGATATTTTTCTAGGAAGACAGAAGCATCGCCGAATGCCGAGCGGGCTTCGCCTTGGGCTTCTTCGAGCCGCGCTTCGAGTTGCGCGGCATCGTGCATCACGCGCATCCCGCGGCCGCCGCCGCCCATGGCGGCCTTGACGATCACGGGGTAGCCGATCTCGTTCGCAACTTTGTGGGCTTCGCTTGCCGATTTGACGGAGTCTTCGGTGCCGGGCAGCACCGGCACGCCCGCGGAGGCCGCCAATCTTCGCGCGGCAGTTTTGTCGCCAAGCAATTCGAGAAGCGCGGGGGTCGGCCCGATGAAGGTGATGCCCGCCTTCTCGCAGGCGCGGGCGAACGCGGGATTCTCCGACAAGAACCCGTAGCCCGGGTGAATGGCGTCGACACCTTTCTCTTTGGCGAGCGCCACGATGCCCGCGATATCCAGATACGCTTCGACGGGCCCCTTGCCCGCGCCGACGCGATACGCTTCATCCGCTTTGAAGCGATGGAGCCCGAGGCGGTCTTCTTGCGAGTAGATGCCGACGGTGCGCAATCCGAGCTCGTTCGCAGCGCGAAAGATGCGAATGGCGATCTCGCTGCGGTTGGCAGCCAGCAGTTTTTGGATAGGTTTGTTCTTCTTCATTCTGGAGCTGTCAAAACGACGCACGAAATTCTACATTGTTTCACGAGTGGCGCACGATTCGGCAGTATTTTTTGGATTCGAGAAGCCAACGATGTTCGTGAGATGCCGAGAGAAGGCGTTATTCCGAGTGAACTCAAGGCGAGACCGGCAAAGTCTCCGCGGTGTCAGGCACGGCGGTAGAGGCTTTCAGCTGCTGGAGCTCGACCTCTACCTTATTCCAGACTTTGGGTTTGCGTTTGGTCGCGTTGGGGGCATTGGGGTCGGCATAAAATTGCAGCAGCTCCGCGCGTATCTCCGGGGACGCACCTGCAAAGTTCTGCTGCGCCAGCTTGTCCAGAAGTTTCGCGTGGACGTCATCATTCATGCGGTATTTGCCCGGGGGCGTGACTTCCCCCACATCGAAATTATCATTCGGAAGCTCCGCTTGGCCTTCGTCCACCTGTTTCAGCAGTTTGCGATATCGGTCCATGGTGGCATTGAAGCTGGCCTCGAACATGCGTTCCGTCTGTGGCGTCGGGGTGCGGAGCTGCAAGACTTTGAGAGGGCCAAATTTCGGGATCAGCTTGTAGAGAAATGCTAGGAATCGGTCCCAGAAACTCGGTTTTTGATACTCCTTGCCCCATTGCTTTTCGTAACTCGCGCGAGACAGGTTGTATAGAAACTTTTTCTTCGTGATTCCAGGTGCGTCGTTCTTGATCTCGTCTTTCTTCAGGCTCCAGGCGATTCGCGTCGCCTGTGGAATAAGTTTGCTGACATCCCGCCGGTAAGATCCCAAGACTTGCTGTTCGTTCTCCAGAACGTTCTTTAAGTCCAATCCATAAGTCTCGCGAAAGGCCTGCTCCAAGAGCGGCGCTGCCACTTCAAAGCCGATGAAATCGTGGTAGCTGTCAGGAGCGTAGCGTCCTTGCGCCACTTCGATCACGTCGAACCCGAACTCGGTTTTTACGTGCGCCAGGGGATCCTGTTCGTAGGAAACGGCGTCGCCGTATTTCTTTCGAAGCTTCGGATAGAGCAGCGGGACGGCGCGGTTCGTTACGATCCGATGTCCGTCGTTGTCGGCGGCGTAATGCGCCAGTGAGCCCAGGGCAAATGCGTATTCGTTCACGTCTTTCGCGTCACGCAGCAGCGCGAGAATAAAATCACCGCTCCGCACGTAATGCGCTAAGTCGCTGAAGAAGATGCTGCCATGCGGGTAGTAACCCATGTCCTGAATGATGGCTCCTCCATAGGCATAGCCATGCGCCTGGCGCAATTCGTCAGGGGTGGCGTCGGGAAATCGCTTCAGCAGCAGGGGCCTGAGGTTGGTGTCCCACGCCGCATCAATGATGGCTTCGTGCGAAAGGACGGAGTACGCCGCGCATGGTGACGGCCAGCCCAGCAGCAGGACCATCACCAGCAGCGATGCGCACACTTTCGCGACCCAATGTTCTTGCTCGATCTGCGCCATGGTTCGCAATTCCGCTTCTCCCCATCTTCCAATCCAGCGGGGTCGCTGTTCTAGATCAGTCTACCAGCATGTCTAACAGACTCAGCACACGTGCCGTTGGTTGCGGAGGAGTAGAACGGATATTCCCGCCCGCCGTTTTTGGGATCGAGACTTGTGTTTCTAGAGGACGAATATAGTTTGTGTTCCACTAAAACAAAAACGGCGGCCCGATGGCCGCCGTCGAAGAGAGATACTTCTTAACCCTTCAATTCAATATTTCCTTAGCACGCCGATCACGCGGCCCTGAATTTTCACGTCGCTCGCGGCGACGATAATCGGCGGCATTTCCGAGTTGGCTGGCTGCAAGCGAATCTTCCCCGCGCCCTCGCGATAGAATCGTTTCAGCGTCGCTTCGTCTCCGCCCACGAGCGCGACCACGGTATCGCCAGGGTTGGCGACCTGGGTTTGCTCGCACACCACGAAATCCCCATCCATGATGTGGTCTTCAATCATCGAGCTACCCTTTACCTGCAGCGCAAAGGTGTTTCCGCCGCGCGCAAAATCACCGAGCGACAGCGTCTCGCGCTCTTCGACGGCTTCGAGCGGGCGGCCCGCGGCGATGCGTCCGACCAGCGGGAGTTCTTGAATCCTGCGCTCGATCACCTGCTCTTTGACGGACTTCGGCAATTGCAAGATCTCGATGGAGCGGCTCTGGTTGTAGCCGCGGCGTATGAAGCCCTTTTTCTCGAGAGTGGTGACGTGCTTGTGTACGGTCGCCAGGGACGTGAGCTTCAGGCCTTTGCCGATTTCTTCGAAGCTCGGCGCATATCCGTGCTTGGTCTCGAAGGCAACTAGGAAATCGAGAACTTCCTTCTGTCGCTTGGTCAGGGCCATCGGGGTGACCTCCGCTGATCTTGTTGCCGGGCGGCGCTCGCGCTGCGGGCCATCCGTGACTCCAAGTTAGGCGAAAAGAAAGCGAACGTCAAGCGAAAGTTCTGCAAAATGTGCCTCTTCGTAATCCTTTCGCGGAAGGCCCGCAAATGATATGCGCACGCGCTATGGCGAACCCAAAAAGACCGTCGGTCGCAGTCATGGCCGTAAGTATCGTTGCGACTATCGGCAGCGTCCTTACCGTGCTCGGGGTGTTGCTGGAAAAGTATGAAGCGCTTATGCGGGACAATGTCGTCTATGAGCTTTCCATCGGAACAGGCGTCTCCAATCCGCGCGATGGAACATTTGCGCGTGTTTGTGTATTTCGGCCTAGCCATTCCCCTGGCTATTCTCTGGCTCCTGGTTTATTACCGGCCCCAGTTCCTCGAAGCCTCCGCAGCACGCTCGCGTTTGGTCACGACTCCGTAAAGATCGACAAAACAGTCGGTTACCGACAAACTACCGCCCGCACTTGCGTGCAACCTAAAGCTTCCGCCGCACGTCTTTTCAGATAGAACACACCATCGTCGCGCGGCGGACTCTCTCCCGCGCCGCGCGCGGGCCGGTATGGTATTCTTTTTGGTGACGGCTCGGGGCGGCTGGCCGCAGGGGTACGTCCTGCGCACCGCCATATCCAAGACGATTGAGCCGCGCTCGCCGAGGGCACCTCTGAGGAACTCGTCCTAGATTGGGGCCAGGGTCCATGTCGACAGTCATTGAAACACCATTGTTGAAGCACAAACCGGAAAAGATCGAGCAGGCGGTCATCCGCTTCGCCGGCGATTCCGGCGACGGCATGCAAATCACCGGCAGCCAGTTCACCAACACCGTCGCGCTCTACGGCAACGATATCGCCACGTTCCCAGACTTCCCCGCCGAGATTCGCGCCCCTGCCGGCACGCTGCCCGGCGTCAGCGGCTACCAGCTCCATTTCTCTTCCAACGACGTCTTCACCCCCGGCGACTCCGTCGACGTGCTGATCGCCATGAACCCCGCGGCGCTGAAAGTGAACGTAGCAGACCTGAAGGCTAACGGCATCCTGATCGTCAACTCCGACAGCTTCAAGGAAAACGACCTGCGCAAGGCGCAGATGACCTCCAATCCATTGGAAGATCATTCGCTCGACAAGTACCGGCTCTTCTCCGTGGAGCTCGAGCGCTTGACGCGCGTGGCCCTGGAACATCTCGGCCTGGACGCCAAGTCCATGGACCGTTGCAAGAATTTCTTCGCTTTGGGCATGTGCTACTGGCTCTACAACCGCTCGATGGACTCCACCACCCGGTGGATCGCGGACAAATTCAAGAACAAGCCACTGCTGGTGGAAGCAAACAAGCTGGCCATGAAGGCGGGCTATTCCTACTGCGAAGCGACCGAAGCGTTCCAGATCAGTTATGAGATTCCGCCCGCGCAGCTCGCTCCCGGCATGTACCGCAACCTGAGCGGCAATCAGGCGCTTGCGTTGGGCTTCGTCACCGCCTCGCAGAAATCTGGTCTGAAGCTTTTCCAAGGCAGCTACCCCATCACGCCGGCGTCGGATATTTTGCATGAGCTCTCGCAGTACAAAGATTTCGGCGTGATGACCTTTCAGGCGGAAGACGAGATAGCAGCCATCACCTCGGCGATTGGCGCGGCTTACGCCGGTGCGCTGGCCCTCACGACCACGTCGGGTCCGGGCATGGCGCTGAAGACCGAAGCGCTCGGTCTGGCCGTGGCCGTCGAAATTCCGCTGGTGATCTGCGACATCCAGCGCGGAGGCCCATCGACGGGTCTCCCGACAAAAACGGAACAAGCGGATCTGTTGCAAGCGCTCTTCGGCCGCAACTCCGAAGCGCCGATTCCGATCATCGCCCCAGCCACGCCGAGCGATTGCTTCTGGGCGGCGCTGGAAGCCAGCCGCATCGCCGTCAAGTACATGGTTCCCGTGATCATTCTGTCGGACGGCTATCTGGCGAATGGTGCGGAACCCTGGCGCATCCCGGACGCCAGCGAAATCCCGGAATTCCCCGTGCACTTCGCTACAGAAGTCAATTCTCCCAACGGTTACCTGCCTTACAAGCGGAATCCGGACACGCTGGCGCGGCCGTGGGCCGTTCCCGGAACACCAGGGCTAGAGCACCGCGTCGGCGGCCTGGAAAAGCAAGACGTCACCGGCAATATCAACTACGAGCCGCTGAACCATGAAAACATGGTGCGCATCCGCGCCGCGAAAGTTGCGGCCATCGTGCAAGATATTCCGGACATCGTTCCCGCCGGCGATGCCGAAGGCGATCTGCTGATCGTTGCGTGGGGCTCGACGCACGGCGCGATTACCGCGGCCTTAAAAACACAACGAGCCGAAGGCCGCAAGATCGGCCACGTCCATCTGCGCCATCTCAATCCCCTGCCGTCGAATCTCGGCGACGTCATCAAGCGTTACAAGCAGGTCCTCGTTCCCGAGCTAAACATGGGCCAGCTTCTCTGGGTTCTGCGCGCGAAGTATCTCGTGGACGCCATCGGCCTTAACAAAATTCAGGGCCGGCCCTTCAAGCAAGCCGAGCTCGAACAAAAAATTGAAGAAATGCTCGCTTAACAACTGTCGTCGTAGCTGTAGCTCAGGCCTCTAGGCTTGAGGGTTTTCCGAACTGGAGAAACTCAATGAGTACCGCAACGCTGCCACCGATCGCGCCGCTCACAAAGAAAGACTTCCAAACCGACCAGGAAGTCCGTTGGTGCCCCGGCTGCGGCGACTACGCCATTCTTTCCGCGGTCCAGTCGGTTTTTCCAGAGCTGGGAATCAAGCGCGAAAACTTCGTGGTCGTCTCCGGCATCGGCTGCTCCAGCCGCTTCCCCTATTACATGAACACGTTCGGCTTCCACACCATCCACGGCCGCGCGCCCGCGGTCGCGACCGGCATCAAGGCCATTCGGCCGGACCTGGAAGTCTGGGTCGCCACGGGTGACGGCGATGCGCTCTCCATCGGCGGCAATCACACCATTCACATGCTCCGCCGCAACGTGGGCATCAAAGTTCTGCTCTTCAACAACAAGATTTACGGGCTGACGAAAGGCCAGTATTCGCCAACTTCGGAATTCAACAAGAAGACGAAGTCCACTCCGTTCGGCTCCGTCGATCGCCCCTTCAATCCCGTTTCCCTGGCGATCGGCGCGGAAGCTACCTTCGTCGCGCGCTCCGTGGACGTCTTCCAATCGCATCTGAAGGACACGCTCAAGCACGCCGCGGCGCACCGGGGCTCTGCCTTCGTGGAAATCCTGCAGAACTGCAACATCTTCAACGATGGCGCGTGGTTTTCGCTTACCGACCGCGACGCCCGCAGCGAGAAAATCCTCCACCTCGAGCATGGCAAGCCGCTCGTCTTCGGTAAGAACCGCGACAAAGGCATCCGCCGCAAGTCCGACGGCGACATCGAAGTCGTTGCACTGGGCAACGGCATCGCCGAAGCCGACCTCGTCGTCCATGACGCGCACCATCCGCGGCCGTCCTACGCCTTCTTGCTCTCGCACATGGAGCACCGTCCCGGATTCCCCACGCCCATTGGCGTTTTCCGCGCGTGGGATGATCTGCCGCGCTATGAAGACGTCATGAACCAGCAGATCAAAGACGTAATCGCCAAGCGCGGCCCGGGCGATTTGAACAAACTGCTTCACGCCGGCGACACCTGGGAAGTGAAGTAGGGGTTCGACTAAGGCCGTTCGGCCTTCTCTGGGGCCGCATCGCTGGTCGAAACGCATACCGAGTTCTACTTAGAAAAAGCTCGCAGTTCTAGGACCGCTGCTCCACAGGCAAACATTTCTTCGCGTCGGCCTGCATGTAGCTTATTTTCAGGCGCTTATCGAAATCTCATGCTCCATGCGATTTTGGACGCCTTCGTGCCAGCTCTTCACCATCCCGGCTGTGCATAACTTTGGAGGGACAAACATGCGCTTCCGTACTATCCTTACGCTTGGCATCGCTGTATCTAGCGTGCTTCACCGTCGCCGTCTGGTCCAAACCGCTTACTTCTCTGTCCTCGAGCAGGTCTTACGAGTCGGCGACGCAGAATGGATCCGTCTCCGGGAAAATCTCGTCCATCGGAGATGCCTCTTTCTCGGTTGACGTCAAGAAAAGTTGGGGCCTCGTTACTCTGAGGTTCCTCGTTGATGACTACCAAGATCGACGGCAAGCTTGAGGTTGGCTCCATTCGCTACCGTCGACTACCGCAACGACGACGGTAGCAACGTTGCACTCCACGTCGTCGTGCAATCGGCGGTTCACTCGCGATAACCGGTGGTACGGCGCTGCCGCGCCGGCAAGTTTTATTGGCAATCCCTGGCGTTACACATCTTCGCTCTTGCCCAAGGGGAAGTATCGATGCGTACGACTCTGAAGATCGTTTTGCCGCTGATCGTCAGCGTCATTGTGGTGTCTCTGGTTTTTGCCGTCTACCAGGTGCGCAAGGAAAAGCGCCATTCCAAGAGCGAACTATCCAGCACCGCCAAGAAACGTGCGGAGGATCTACAGGACGCTATTGAGCAGTTGTCCGATCGCGCTTACGAGAAGACCCTGCAGCGCCTGGTCGACCGCTTCGGACAACGCGAGCACTTAAAGGGCATCATCGTCTACAACGCCGGTGGTGCGGTGCTGGCGAGCACTCAGGGCCTGGCCTCCTTCTTTCAAGCCCGTCCCACTGCCGCCGTCCAGGCTGCAGAACACGATACCGGTTACGGCGAGTTTACTCGTGCCAGCGACACTTCCATTCACGTCTATGCCCTGCCGCTTCACCGCAACGGGCAGATCTCCGGCACTCTGGTTCTCGTCCACGACGCAAGTTTTATCGACACCCAGGTTGTCCACACACTGCGTGATCTTCTGCTCCACGCCCTCGTCCAGACTCTGTTCATCACCGCCCTGGCGATGATTCTTGTGCGCTGGGCGCTCATGGGCCCGCTGACGCGCACCGCCAAATGGCTCCGCACTTTGCGAACCGGCCAGCCCACCAGCCCGCCGCCCCCGTCGCTTCCGCAGGGCGAAGTTTTCGACCAGATTCATCGCGAGGTCACCCACCTGGCCCGCGACCTCACGGCCGCTCGCGCTACCGCGGAGGAAGAGGCGCGCCTCCGCAATTCCAACGTTTCTGTTTGGACTGCGGAGCGCCTGCGCGTCAGCCTGAGCAGCAAACTGCAGAACAAGCCGCTCTTCGTGGTGTCCAACCGCGAGCCCTACATGCACGTGTATAACAACGGCAACAATGGCTCCATGCAAGTCATCGTTCCCGCCAGCGGCTTGGTCACCGCGCTTGAGCCCGTCCTGCTCGCCTCCAACGGTACGTGGATCGCCAACGGTTCAGGCAATGCCGATCGCGAAGTCGTCGACGCGCGCGACCGCCTGCGCGTCCCTCCCGATCATCCGGCCTACACGCTTCGGCGTGTCTGGCTCAGCGCGGAAGAAGAAAAGCGCTACTACGAAGGGTTCGCCAACGAAGGGCTCTGGCCGTTGTGCCACATCGCGCACACACGCCCGATTTTCCGCCCGGATGACTGGATTTCCTATCAAGAGGTCAACCGGCGTTTCGCTGATGCTACCCTGGAAGAAATGGAAGGCATCGAATCACCGATCGTTCTGGCGCAGGACTATCATTTCGCCCTGCTCCCTCGCATGATCAAGGAAGCGCGCCCTGACGCCCGCGTCGCCATCTTCTGGCATATCCCCTGGCCCAATCCCGAAGTCTTTGACATCTGCCCCTGGCGGCGCGACTTGATTGACGGAATGCTCGGCGCCGACCTGATCGGCTTCCACATCCAATCGCATTGCAACAATTTTCTCCATTGCGTGGATCGCGCCGTCGAGGCGCTCACCGCCTGGGATCGCTTCGATGTCAATCGCCAGGGCCACCTGACGCGCGTTCGCCCATATCCCATCAGCGTCTCTTTTCAGGAAAACGGGCATGCGCCGGAATTCCATCGAAGCGTGGGAGAGCAGTGCGCCGCCATTTGCAACGAGCTCGGCATCCATGCCTCCTTGCTGGGCGTAGGCGTGGATCGCGTGGACTATACCAAGGGAATCCTCGAGCGTTTCCGCGGTATCGAACGCTTTCTGGAATTGAATCCGTCCTACCAGCGGCGTTTCACTTTTATACAGATTGGCGCGCCCAGCCGCACCAACATCGATCGCTACCAGAGCCTGCTCGACGAGGTCAGTGCCGAAGCCGCGCGCATCAACGCTCGTTTCCAGGCGGGCCGCTGGATGCCCATCGTGCTGCTGAAAAAACATCACTCGCACGAAGAGATCGCGCGTTTCTATCGCGCCGCCTCCCTGTGTCTGGTCACTTCCCTGCACGACGGCATGAATCTGGTCGCCAAGGAATTTGTCGCCGCGCGCGACGACGACCGCGGCGTCCTTATCCTCAGCACCTTCGCGGGCGCCGCCCAGGAGCTTGGCGACGCTCTCCTGGTCAATCCCTACGATGTACAGCAGGTCGCCGGCGCCATCCACCGCGCCCTCGAAATGCCCACCGAGGAGCAAGTCATCCGCATGCAGCATATGCGCAACACCGTGCGTGAAAACAATGTCTACCGCTGGGCGGCCAATCTGCTCTCGGACCTTACTGACGTTCGCATCGATACCCCGGAGCGTATCGAAGTGCAATGAAGCCGCCGGCCCCCGGGGTTCCTCACCTCTTGGCGCAGTGGGATCGCGTAGCCTCTCGAATTCGCACCCACGCGCGTGTCGTTGTTTTTCTTGATTTTGACGGTACGCTGGTTGACATCGCACCGCGGCCCGACCAAGTGCGTCTACAGCCTGCGGCACGCGGCAGCCTGCAGCGTCTTGCGCGTCATCCCCGGGTCACTCTGGTCGTGATTAGCGGGCGCCGCCGCGCGGAACTTCTGCACTACATCGGCATCCGGGGCATCCGTTATTTCGGATTGTACGGCTGGGAACGTGGTGCCACGAGCGCGCTTCCCTCTCCCGTCCGCCAAGCGCTTCGCCGCGCTCGTACACAACTCGAGCGCCATCTTCGCGCTTATCCGAGCGTGTGGATCGAAAACAAGCGGAGCACTTTCTCCGTCCATCTTCTCGATGCTCCGCCAGCTCTGCAACGACGCGTTCGACCCGAGCTTCGTGCTCTCCTCAAGCCGTTTCGCCGGACCCTGCGCATCGTCGAGAATCTTCGCGACGCCGAAGTCCTTCCGCGTTCCATGCCCGGCAAAGGCATCGCCGTCCGGCGCTTTCTCGCGCAGCTGGGGTTTCGTCGCTCCTTCCCTATTTATTTTGGCGATGATCTCTCCGACGAGTCCGGCTTCGTAGCCGTCCGCCGGGGCCTCTCCGTCCTCGTCGGCAAACGCAGCGCAACGCGCGCGCGCTACTCTGTGCGCACGCCGGCTGAGGTCGCCGCTGCCCTCGCCAAACTGGAAGCAACGCTCGCGGAAAAATAGCGGAGTGCAGCGCCGGCCTCGACTGAAAAAATCTACCAGCACTGCGAAGAAATTGACGGACGGCTTCCGTAGAACGTTGTAGAAGCAGACCAAGAACGCTGTATTTCGCCCTCCGCGCGACGCCTTCCGGCAACTCACGGCTCCTGCGTGGCATCAAACCAACCTGAAGCAGGGATCCCCCGCCCGCATCCAGCCCTCTGCGTGTTTGTGAATTCACTCTGTCTTAAATCGTAAGGAGAACACGATGATGAAGCGTGTCGCACTTCTTCTTTTCCTAGCAGGCTGGTTCGTACCTCTCGCCCCGGCTCAAGATCACATCGAGGCCGGCGCCTTTGCCGACTATTTCCATCTCTCGCAGACACACACCAATTTCGCAGGTCTCGGCGCCCGGCTGGGCGTTAGCGCGTACAGCCACGTCAAGTTCGAAGGCGAAATGAGCTACGATTTTGACCAGGCCTTCACCGAAGGTTTCACGGACACCGGCACCGGCATACTCACGATTCAGCGCAGCGGCATGCGCATCCTGCACGGAGAGTTTGGGCCGAAGGTCGAACTCGGGCACAGTGCGCTGCATCCTTTCGTCACGTTGAAGGGTGGATTTGTCAATTTCCGCATCAACAATGCGCCCGCAACCTTCTCGACCTTTGTCAGCAGCGTCGATAGTCTCCGCCGCAGTAATGTGGATGCCGTTCTGTACCCTGGTGCAGGCCTCGAAGGGCACCTCGGTCCCCTGGGTATGCGCCTCGATGTGGGTGACGAAATGTACTTCAATCACGGCACGCATCACAATTTGCGCGTCGCCTTTGGCCCGGTCATCCGTTTCTGATCCGGCCGCCCGAAATCTGTGAGCCAGCGTAGTAACGCCAAGGTGCCTGCCCTTTTGCTTCTCAGAGGGACAGGTATCTTTCCGGCTTTGCGTCATTGCACTGCGATTCACCGATCTTCGTTCGTCAGCTCCGCACTACTCGTTCATGCGGCTCCGGATCTTCTGCCTCAGGACCACTTCCCGCGGCGAGCCGCTGCCTCGTGCGAGCCACTTTTCGAGGCTCGCAACGCTGATCTTGTACACCGTCGGAGCTTCCCACACCTCTACCTGGAGCGTCCCGGCGTCCACCGCCGTCTCCCGGCTCCACGCGCTCCGCCGGAACTGCCGCAACGCCAAGCACGCCGCCTCATACAACGATTCGGCGATCACCTGCGCGGCGTGTTCCACGCCCTCCGCATCCCGCAGCTTTACGACGCATTTGCGCGCTTCCGCCACCCACGGATCATATCACGATTTTCGCTTTTTATTCGCTACAGGACCGCGCCGGGGCGCGGCTTTCTCAGTAGGTAACCGACCAACCCACGATCGTCATCGTCAACACCAGCATCAGCGCCCCGACGCTCACGATGCTCAGCGTCTTCCCGTGTCCCAGCAGATAGTCGCGCGATTCCGCGTCGCTGCACAGCAGCACGACCACCACCAGCACCACTCCCCACGCCAGGAACCCAGGCAGGCCCGGATACTTGCCGATCAGCGACAAAAATTGCCCCGGCGGCTGCCCAGCCGGGACCCACCAAGGCAGCATCGGTGCCACCCCAGTCGCCAGCGACAGTGTCAGCAGCTTGCGCGTAAACCATCCCTTTACCCTTGGCCGCGCTTCTTTCCACACCAAGAAATCCCACGCCAGCAGCGCAATCGCGAGGGGCACCCACCCGTACATCGCGGCCTGGTGATCGAACCACAACCACGCCCGAAATACGAACCGCGGGTGCTCCCCCGCGGTCATCCGCGGCAGCAATAGCAGCGCCACCACCGCATTGCACGCCACCGCCAGCATCAGCGTCACCAAACTCATCAGTTGGAACCAGTGCCGCGTCGCCGCCGCTTTGCAGCGCGTGCACACCGATTGCTTCGGCAGGAAATTCAGGCCACAGCGTTCACAGAACACGTTGCTCTCCCAGGCTAGGCTTCGGGAATCGAGCCTGTGCTCACCGGAAGATTACCTCGCAAGCCTCTTCAAAAACTACTGGTCTGAGGTGCAGCGAAAAGGGCCAGGACTATTCGTACCTCTCCTCTAGCGCTCCTCTGCGTTCCTTGTTTACCCTGAGTTTTGAAGGGCGTCTCAGCGTTGTCTTTATTCCGGCGTCTCGTAGCCGCCCAGGCCTTCATTTGAGCGCCGCGTCCAAATCGCTCCGGTCGTCCAGCAAAATCCATTCCACCACCGAAACGGGCAAGCTCCCGTTCGCCAACAGCGCGTCATGGAATGCACCAAGTCGAAAATCAGCCCCCTGCTGCTGCCGGTAGCGCCCCAGCAAGCCTAGGATTTGCCACTTCCCTACCATATACGTGATTTTCTGCGTTGGCTCGGACGCCGCCCCCGCCGCTTCCCCTTCCGCCGCTTCTCGATCGAGCCCGCCCGCTTCCATGAAGTACTTCACCGCCTGCTCGAAAGTCCATTTTCCAGTGTGCAGGTTGACGTCCACGCCCACGCGCGCCGCCCGGTATCGTGAAAGCCGCAAAATCTGCCCCTGCGCCGCCGAATTTTCTGGATACAGACCCGTGCGCATCAGCATTTCTTCGGTGTACAGCGCCCACCCTTCGACAAATACACCGTCGTCATGTTCGCGCCGGATTTCACTCTCCAAATGATTGGCGATGGAAAGCTGCAGAAAATGCCCGGGGATGCCCTCGTGCCCCAGAATCGGCCGCGGATCTTCGATCGCCGCGCGGATATAGAAATTCTTGCTCTCCGGGTTATACGTCGGAATGAAAAAAAATCCGTTGCTGTCCGCGTCGTACACTCCCGGAGGGTTCATGAACCCGCCCGGACTCGTCGGCTTGAACGCGTCGGGAAGCTGCCGGATCTCAAACTTTCCCAGATACGGCGGCAGCGTCACAAGATTGCGGTCGCGCAAGAATTGGATCATGTCCCCTTCGCGGCTCTCGTACGCCCGAAGAAATTCCTGCTGGTCTTTCGGAATCGATTTGCTCCGCGCCGGATTGGGATCCGCCAGCGACGGATCAGGCAACAGCGCCTCCAAAGCCCGATACCTCGCCAGTTCCACCCGCCCCAGCATCGCCACTTGCTCCGCATCCAGCGGCAGCAAGTACACATTCTTCAGCAGGTAGTTGTAGTTCGCCTCTCCCATCGGCTTGAATTCCGCCATCTTCGCCAGCCGTTGCTCCAGCCAATCCGCATAACCGTGCAGCGCCACGAGCGCCGCCTCCCGCGCCCGCACAAACTCCTGCATTTCCGCCGGCGTCAGGTGCATCGCGATCGGCCTCAAGCTGTCCGTAAACAAGCTATCGCCCGTCCGCGCCGATTCGATCGCCAGTTGCGCGTACAGCCGCACCGGCTCCTTCAGATGCTGCTTCCCTTGCTCCAGCAGCCCCGGCATCTGCTTCATCCGCGCCGCCGCCGCCAACGCCCGCGTCCGCGCCGGTGCATACTCTTTCTTCAGCAACGAAAATATTCCGTTCGCGCATTCCCCGGTATACGTCTGCGGATCGCTCTCTTCCCGCCGCAGCACCCGGCCGAAGAACGCCGCACGCTCCAACTCCGCGCGAAACAACACCCAATCAATCCGGTCCTCCTTCGCCCACGCGTCCGTCCGCATCCCCTTCACTTGCGCGAGCACCTCCGCCACGTGCTTCCGCCGCGCCGCAATGGCCTTCTCCGAATAATCCCCCAGCCGGTCGTCCCACGTATGCAGCCCTTGATTGCTGCTGCTTACAGGATCATTCTCATTGCGCCACTGGTAGTAAGCATGCGCGACCTCCCGCAGCCTCCCCGCGGAATCACCACCGCCCGCTCCCGCCGAAGCGCCTTGCCCGTAAGCCATCGGCCCCAGCATCCCCAACGCCATCACCATCCCGCACAAAATCCGCATCGCGCCTCCGCACACCACCGCGCACACAATACCAAAACGCCTCAAGTTATTTCACAAATCTTCGCAGATCGGTAGTAGCCCGTCCCTTGATTCGCTACACTACCTCTCGCGCAAAAGCGAAGATGAGAATCCCCCAGCGACCAAGACAACATCTCCGCAACCGGCTCGTGAACTTCCTGCTCACCATTCTCGTTGGCTACATCCTGGTGCTGGCACTTGTCCGCATCTTCGAATCCCGCCTGATCTTTTTCCCAGACTATCCCGGCCGCCTTGAAGGCGACTGGCACCCCCGCACTCTACCCGTCCAAGACGTCTGGCTCACCGCCTCCGACGGCACCAAGCTCCACGCCTGGTGGATTCCCCACGATCACGCCAAATTCACCTTCCTCGCCTTCCACGGCAACGCCGCGAACATCACCAATCGCGCTCCCGTCTACGAATTTCTCAGAGACCTGCCCGCCAACGTTTTCGCCCTGGAATACCGCGGCTACGGCCGCAGCGAAGGCCAACCCAGCGAAGCCGGCCTCTACCGTGACGCCGACGCCGCCTATCAATATCTCGTCAACACAAAGGGGATCGATCCCAAGACCATCCTCTCCTTCGGCCAATCCCTGGGCACCGCGGTAGCCGCCCATCTAGCCGCCCACCACCAAGTAGCCGGCGTAGTCCTCGAAGCCTCCTTTCCCTCCGCCTCCCGCCTAGCCCGCCAAATCTATTGGTTCCTCCCAGGAGTCAGCCTGCTCCTCCATTCGCAATTCGACACCCAAGCCCGACTCCAGGAAATCACCGCCCCCCTCTTGATCGTTCACTGCACCCAAGATCCCGTCATCCCCTTCCACTTCGGCCAAGACGTCTACAACGCCGCCCGCCCTCCCAAAGACTTCCTTCCCATCAACGCCTCCTGCCACGAAGAATCCTCCCTGATCGCCCCCACCCCATACCGCGCCGCGCTCCAAAAATTTCTGACCACCCTCGACAAGTAGCGGCGAGTTCATCTCGCCATCCTGCTTTGCTTCCCGACGCTTGTGTAGCGGCCGCTTTCTGAAGCGGGCGCTTTTTGTCCGTCGCCCTTTTTGGAGTGCGGCGGCTCGCCGCCGCCTTCGCCACACTCCGCCCGGCAAGCACAAGAAGCCTCGAACGGCACCTACGTTCAACGCCCCGGCAACTCTTATCTCTTATCCACGACACTACAATGCCGTCTCCGGTGCATCTGTAGCGCAGGGCGGAGTCCTCGTAGCCCTGCGGCTTTCGCCCAACATTTTCCCCGTCATTCCGAGCGAAGCAGGCCGATTTTTTCCTTTCCGTTCGCTCCTGCGAACGGTCGGCCTGCGCAGTCGAGGAATCTCTCTTCGCTTGCTTGGCGAAGGGCGTCCTGTCGCCGTGAACCTGTAGCGCAGGGAGGAGTCCCCGAGCCCTTGTCCTTATCTTGTAGGTTATGTAGCGGCTGCGGACCGTCGCGGGCGCCTTTTCATCTCGCCCCTCCCGTCGCGAACTAACCGCTTCTTTTCGGAGCGTTGACCCGTGACGTCCCTTTTTGTGTTTTGTAAATTCCGGCCGAGTCGGCCAGGAACGCACGCTCAGAAATGGCGCTTGGAAGGGTTTCGAGTGGAAGGGTTCAAAAGCGGCCGGGCCTACCAGACTTTCGCAAGATTCTCCAGCCCTTGCAGATAGTCTTCTTTTTCAATCCGGCTCTCTACGCCGAACTCTGTCAGGATGGTCATCATTTGTCCAACGGGGAGTCCCGCAATCTCCGCTGCTTTGCCTAGAGAAGCCTCCCCTTCCCGGTATCGTTCCACGGCCAGCAAGACCCTCCCGCGCGTAACCAGGTCCCTCACGGTCTTGGATAAGTCGCTCCGCTCTTCTTTGCTGATCTCACTGAGGAACTCATAATTGTCGCGATCCATGCGGATACTCATCGTCTTGGTCATGGCCCCGCCTCCACTTTCAACCGCGCATCCTCGATGATCGAATCTTTGTATCTTCCGTGCTCCGCAAGTGCCGCGAGTTTGGCCAGTGCGCTGCCGCGATCCAGCAATCCTTTTTCCCAGCTCCGAACCAAAATGCCCGCCGCTGTGGTGAACCCGAGACCCAGCAACTTGCAGGCGTTGATGCCGTTCTTGTCGTCGATCCCCAAGACCCGCGCCTCTTCTCCAAAGGCAAGCGCAATCGCCTCCGCTTCGCCTTTGCCCAGGCTGAAATCCGCCTGCAATTTGGCAACGAGCTTCTTGTTCTTCACCTCGATAATCCTAATCCTCGACTCATCCAGGGCCTTTCGAATGAGGAGTGCGTCCAGCGTCTTCTTGGCGCCGCAGCATTCCCTCTCGACCTCCTCCGGAATGGCCGCCTCCAGCTTGCTACCAGCCAGAAACGCGTCGAGAAGTTCGACCTTCGCAATCAAGATCAGCGTCGATGCATCGAAAACAATCATTATGACACAATATTACAACTGTAGTGTAACACACCTGCCTGCGCACGGCAAAACCGTCCTTTTTATACCTCTCCCCCCGCGTTCGCGCCCCCGAGTCGGAGGGAATTTAGTCGGCTATTCCAAATTGTTCTTGACAAATTTATATTTTCGTCATTAATGCTACCTAACAGTACCGTGGAGGTGATCCCATGGCCCTCGGAGACGGAATTCGCCGCAATGTCGCCAAGATTTCTCAGGAAGAACGCAATCGCCTGATACAAGCCTTCCTCCAATTGGATTCCACGCTAATCTACCCGGGTGGTGTCACGTATTGGGACAAACAAGAAGATATCCACAAAAACGCGCACGCCGCTGGCCAAGATGTTCATCAAGGCCCGGCCTTCGCTCCTTGGCACCGTGAGCTCTGCAGTCGGCTCGAGGCTTTGCTTCGGAAAGTTGACCCCGGCCTCTCCCTGCATTACTGGGATTGGACCACGGATCCTCGGGCCAGCGACAACGGAGTCGGTGGAGTTACCAACCTCTTCAACAACCAATTCATGGGTGGCGCCCAGGGCGACGCGGGAGCTCCGTTAGCAACCTTCGAGTCCACGGAACCAGGCCACAACTTCATATGGCGATCGGTCGCGGGCGGGAATGCGCCGCCCTCGCCTCCCCCGCTGGCCTCGGATCTGGCTATCTTGAACGCAGCCAATGGCGTGGCGCTGGACACCCAGTTTGAAGTGTTCAACCAAGCCCTTCAGAATGCACACAATATCGCTCACGGTTACATCGGTGGGACATTGGGCGGACAACATTTTTCCTTTCACGACCCGTTCGTTTTTCTGCTGCACTCGAACATGGACCGTCTGTGGTCGCTATGGCAAAGAGCGCCGGGACAGTCCTGGCGCCTCGACCCGAATTCCACCTATGGCCGCCAAGGCGGTGCGGCCTCCATCACGGGGCCCCTTCAGCCCTGGGCAGGTGATGACGCTAACCCTCCGCTCCAACTGCGCCCATGGGCACCTCCCGACAACCAGCAGTTCACAAATACGAGCAAGGATTTGGACGTGGTCGTTCCCCCGCTGTACGATGATTATCTGCGGCAGATCGTCCACCTTGCCTGCGGCGGTACACCCCAAGGAGATCTTCACATTTGCGCTCTTGATGAGAGCGGTAAACTCATCCACACCATCCGCTTCACCGGGGGTAACTGGCAGCGATTTTGGGGAGATGTACAGACGCAGATTCCCCAAGGCCCGGTGATCCGGCCCATCGCGCGAGTGGCCTGCAGTGGAGATCCGCAGGGCAACCTGCACGTTTGTGCCGTGGACAAAGATGCCAAGCTCTGGCACACCATCCGCTTTACCGGAGGCAACTGGCAGCCGTTCTGGGGTGATGTACAAACGCAAATTCCTCAAGGCCCCGATATCCGCCCGTTGGCGCTGGTGGCGTGTGGCGCCACCGGTGCACAAGACCTGCACGTTTGTGCTGTAGATCACGCCGGCAAGCTCTGGCACACGGTTCGCTTTGCTGCGGGCAACTGGCAGCCATCCTGGGGCGACGTCCAGACGCAACTTCCTCAGGGCCCTGATATCCGCCCGATTCAAGCTCTGGCATGCGCCGCAACCCCGCAGGACGATCTGCATGTCTGCGCCCTGGATCAAAACGGCACGCTGTGGCACACCATTCGCTTTGCGGCAGGCAACTGGCAGCCGCTCTGGGGCGATGTCCAGTCCCAGATCGTGCAGGGACCCGACATTCGTCCCATCGCAAGAATCTCGTGTGGCGCCACGCCGCAAGGTGACCTGCAAATCTGCTCCACCGATCAGAGTGGCAACGTTTGGCACACTATTCGCTTTGCTGCGGGTAACTGGCAGCCGTTCTGGGGCAACGTTCAAGGAGTGATTCCCCAGGGGCCGGACATCCGCCCGGCGGTTCTTCTGGCTTGTGGCGGGGCAGGGCAGGGGGATTTGCACGTCTGCGTCACCGATCAAGCCAATGTACTGTGGCACACCATCCGTTTCTCCGCAGGCAATTGGCAGGCCTTTTGGGGGAACGTGCAAAATCAAATTCCGCAGGCCGCTGCGGCTGGCGCATAGACCTCCCTGGCGGAGTCCATCAGGAACCGGATACGTCTCTTTGGCGGCCTAGCGCGGGCGTGTACTTCAGAGAACTTGGGTCCGCATTCCGGTGATTTTTCGAGGCTGCGGACGCTAACCTGGGAATCTTCTTCCGCGTCTTGCCTTCCCAGTCAGCCCTGGGAAATTCCCGCTATACCCGTCCCGAACCCTACTCCTAGTTTCTAGTTTCTAGTTTCCAGCCCTATCCCCTTCCCCCTCAAAGACATAGTGCAAACGGCAAAGTAA
The DNA here is from genome assembly GCA_041478205.1 of Candidatus Acidiferrum sp. Classification (GTDB taxonomy): domain Bacteria; phylum Acidobacteriota; class Terriglobia; order Acidiferrales; family UBA7541; genus Acidiferrum. Next base: position 13,119 of record JBGOVR010000022.1, on the reverse strand, counting down.
TTCGACATTTTATATACCTTTGTGGTAATATTCCCCATGAAGTTGGAACTTCAGCCCGCCTCCCGGCTGCGTTACTCCTCGCCATCGCATCGCTCTTACATCTCCACCCCTCAGTGCAAATCGCCCCTTTCTTTTCAACAACTTCCACACTCCTTCTTCGCTAACTCCTTTCCTTTGATATTCATGCGAATTGCTAGGGGGGTGGGGGGTACGTCACGAATGAGAAGCGCTCGCTTGGACTGTGGGCTTGGTGTTCGCTCGTCACTCGTCACTCGCAACTCGCCACTAAGTCTTTTAGAACTCTGCGCCTTCGCGCGCCCTTTGCGCGAAGAATCCGCACTTCCGCAAAATATGCGTGTAACTCTTTTAGAATCCGCACTTACAAATCTAAAGAACTTAAAGTCCCTCGAATCATACTCTACAAAAAGTGGGGGGGAGGGTACAGGGGATCATCCGCGTCTTTCGTGGCGCACCCATTTCTGGCTGTGTTCTGGAGGAGCCGGCGAAGGCTCCGTGCCGAAAGGTTCTGTCACCCTTACACGCTTCCACTCTTTCACCCTTACACTCTTCCTCCCTACACCGTTTTCCGGCCCCGCACATCCAATCGATATCGGTTTCGGAACCAATGCGTATAATCTCTGACATGGACGAACAGCCCAAACTCGCGCCCTTCCCGCTGGTCGGGGTTGGCGACGCTGATCCCGTCCCCGCGAGCCTCTTCGTCTCCTACCCGGAACAAGCCACGCTCGCTCTGCTCTACGAGGTCAGCCGCGAAATCACGTCCATCCTCGACCGCGAAGAGCTTCTCCGCCGCGTCGCGCAGCGCGTCAAAAAGCTCGTCAACTACCACGTTTTCAGCGTCATGCTCTGGAACGAAAAGACCCAGTTCCTCGAGAGTACTTTCGCCATGCGTTACGGCGACACCATTCCCTCGCGCCTGCGCCTCCCGCTGCACCAAGGACTCACCGGCACCGCCGCAGGCGAGCGCCGCGTCCTCCGCGTTAACGACACGCTCGAGGATTCCCGCTACATCAAGTGCGACGTCGGTTTTGACACGCGCTCCGAGCTGGTTGTGCCGCTTCTCCTACAAGACCGCCTCATCGGCGTGCTCGACCTGGAAAGCACCGACGCCAATGCCTTCACCGTCGAGCACGAGCGCATGCTCGTCACCCTCGGCTCCTACGTCGCCATCGCCCTGGAGAACGCCCGCCTCTACGAAGACGCCCGCGAAACTCAGCGACGCCTCAACACCGATCTCGCCACCGCGCGGGAGATTCAACGCCAGCTACTTCCCACTGGCGCCCGCGAAGTCCCCGGCCTCGAACTTGCCGCCGCGTACGAACCGGCGCGCGAACTCGGCGGCGACTTCTATGACTTCCTTCCTTACGGGCAAGGCCGCCTCGCCATGGTCCTGGGCGACGTCTCCGGCAAAGGCACCGCCGCAGCCCTGTTCGGCTCGCTGGCCATCGGCATTCTTCGCGAGCACGTGGTCACCCATCCCTGTCCGCCTGCGGAAATGCTCGCCATGCTCAACACCCGCCTGCACGCCGCGCGGCTGGACAGCCGTTTCATCGCCACGCTCTTCTCCGTCTACGATGCCGGCACGCGCCGTCTCACGCTCTCCAATGCCGGCGGACCGTATCCCCTGCTCGTCCGCGACGGCGTGGTCCAGTCCGTTCGCATCGCCGGCATTCCTCTCGGTTTGTTTCCGGACACCCAATACGACGAAATCACTCTCGACCTGGTGCCCGGCGACACCGTGTTTTTCGCTTCTGACGGCATTCTCGAATCCGCGAACGCCGCGGAAGAAGAGTTCGGCCCCGACCGCCTTTGTGCCGTCCTCTCGAGTGTTTCGCCACAACAGTCCGCCGGCGAAATCGCGGCCGCTATTCTCGCCGCCACGGACGAGTACAGCGGTGACGGCGTCGCCGCTTACGACGACCGCACTCTCCTGGTCCTCCGCGTCACCGACCATTCCTCTTCCGATTTCTCCAAGCTCCCCATTATCTACTGACATGAACTCGCCTCACAAAGCGCGTGAAATCCCAGTAGGGGCGCAGCACGGCTGCGCCCCAGCCACCCAGGCGTAGGATCTACAGCGCTCTCTAGTGCGGTGACGAACGTAAGGGAAAGAAACCGAAGTGGTTGCGGTTCTCACATCGCCGCGGAAAAGAAATGCATGCTAGCGGGAAGCGGAACTCGCTCGCGGAGCTGCGCTGGCTTGAACGAGTTCCAGATCTTGCAGCAGGGGCAGGCACTTGTCGCGCGCAGCGGCAAACTCGGCCCAATTCTTCCGGGCGACAGGATCGGACGGCGGCAAACCGAGCTTCTCGAAATTCTTGTACTGCCCGCGCTGCAGAATACGGAAATCGAGATGCGGCCCGGTGGAAAGTCCCGTGCTGCCGACCAGGCCGATGGTCTTGCCGATCTCGACGCGCTCGCCGCGGTGCACGTACACACGCGACAAGTGCAAATACATCGTCTCGTAACCCTCGGAATGCGCGATCTGCACCATGTTGCCTTCGCCGCCCTTGCGGCCCGCGAACACCACGCGGCCGCTGCCGATCGTCTGCACCGGAGTACCCACCGGCGCGCCGTAGTCCGTTCCCATGTGCGGGCGGTAAATTTTCAGGATCGGATGAAACCTCGCTTTGCTGAAATGCGATGTGACCGGAGCTCCGAATTTCAGCGGCGAGCGGAGAAAAGCCTTCTGCAAAGATTTCCCGTCGGCGGTGTAGTAGCCGGGATGGCCGAATTCGTCGTGAAAAAGTAGCGCCTGGTATTTCCTGCCGCCGTTGTCGTATTCGGCGGCGAGAATGTTTCCGTAGCCTGCGATTTCGCCGCCGGAATATTTTCTTTTCTCGAGAACCACGCGAAAGGTATCGCCCTTGCGCGGATCGGTATAGAAATCCAGGTCGTACGCGAAAATCTGCGCCAGGTGCAAGGCCAGCTCCGCCGATTCGCCGGCCTGCTCCACGGCATTGAACAGCGAATCGTCAACCTGCCCGGCGACCGTGGCGACCTCGATTTTCGATGGAATTTCTTGCACTTCCGCGGAAAAACCGCGATCGTCCGGAACGATTTTGAGCACCCGGCCAGGATCGATCTTGTAATCGATTTCGCGCAGCGCTCCTTTGACGGAGCGGTTGACGGTGACGGTATTTCCGGCGCGCACCTGCCGCAGATTGAACGCGCGCTGCGCCGCGGCGGACGCGTTCGCGGCGTCCTCGGCGCTTAGACCAAATTTCTCGAGCGCGGACATGAAGTATTCGCCGCGCAGAATTCGCGTCTTGGCCGGTGGAATGGTTGGCTCGGGCACCAGTACGGTTTCGGCCTGCGCGAGTTGCACCGGCTGCGCGGATCCTGCTTCGGAAACGAACACCGAACGCACCACGTATTCCAGCGTGGCGAAACCCGCGGCCAACATCACCAGCGAAACAATCGCAATACGACGATTCAATTTTTCCCCCACGCCACTCGCTGCTCTTGTCCACTTTCTTCGCGAAGCAACCAGAAAAGTGGTTCGCCGGGCTAAAAGCTGGCGGCTACACGCCGCCGAACACGAATCCCGGTGCGGCTAGACCCACTCCACTTTCGAATCAAGCGGCCCTTCAGGTCAAACACCTTCGACGCAGGGTGCATCCAAACGCCAACGTGGGGCTCCCCGGTTGAAGAGAGTGTGGGATCGATCTAACCTTTCTTGCCTGACATAGTCTATCTATGGTATGAAGCATAGACTGCCTATGGCAAGACCGTGACACAGGGGGATGCGGGATGAATCGAGACGAGCTTTTGCCGGGAACGCTGTCGTTGCTGGTGCTGAAGACTCTGGCGCGCGGGGGCGAGATGCACGGGTACGAGATCGCGCGGTCGATCCAGCAGATTTCGCAGGATGTGCTGCAGGTGGAAGAGGGGTCGCTGTATCCGGCGCTGCAGCGGATGTTGATCAAGGGCTGGGTGAAGGCGGAGTGGGGCGCGACGGCGGAGAACCGGCGAGCACGGTATTACCGGCTGACGGGGGCGGGGAGGAAACAGCTGGAGGTGGAGCAGTCGCAGTTCGAGCGGGTGATGCAGGCAATGGTGAGAGTGATTCAGACCGCGTGAAAACGAAGTAATGATGTGACAAAGTAAGGAAGTAAAGAAAAGAAAGAGAGCCTACCGCAGAGACGCCGAGTGCGCAGAGGGGTCACAACAAGAGAAAGCCTTAACACAGAGGACCCGAAGTTGGGACACAGAGGGCACAGAGAAGAGGAATAGGGAAGAGAGAAAGAAGAAAGACAAAGAAGACAGTCGGGATCGGGGATTAGGTTGGGAAAGGCCGCAGGGCTGCGCAGACTCCGCCCTGCGCTACAGGTGAGGCGGGTACGTGAGCGGAAGACATTGCGGCGAGGAGGCGAGTTGCGATGGGCAGACTTGGGGAGATTTGGCGGCGGGTGGGGATACTGGTGGGGCGCGAGAGGTTTGAGAGCGAGCTAGAAGAAGAGATGCGGCTGCATCGCGAGATGAAGGAGAAGGAGCTGATTGCGGGCGGCGCGGATGCGGAAGAGGCGCGGTATGCGGCGAATCGGGCGTTTGGGAATGCAGCTTACTTGAAGGAAGAAGGGCGGGAGGTGTGGGGATGGAGGTGGCTGGAGGATTTTGGGTGCGACGTGCATTTTGGCTTGCGGATCTTGACCAAGAGCCCAGGTTTCACGATCACTTGCGTGCTCTCACTGGCGCTGGGCATTGGCGCTACCACGGCGGTCTTCAGCATCATCCATGCGGTGCTCCTCAGTCCGTACCCGTATGCAGCGGCAAACCGCATCGCATGGGTCATGACCGCGGACAAGGCTGGGAGCCAGAACGGGATTGCACTAACTGGTTCGCAATTGCGACGACTGGGGCGAGCAAGATCGGTCGAGAGCGTAGTGGCGCAGCAGGGCTGGGATTTGAGCACGACCGGAAGCGATCTGCCCGAGGACGTCAGGGCGCTTTTTATCACGCCAAATGCGTCACAATTTTTCGGCGTGCCGGCGTTGTTGGGGCGTGGACTACTTCCGTCCGACGCGCCGGACGGCAAGGACCCACAGCAGGTGGCGGTGCTGAGCTATTCGTTCTGGCTGCGGCACTTCGCGGGGAGCCCAGATGCCGTGGGCAGAACCTTGCAGATGGCGCACAAAAATTACACGATCGTGGGCGTGCTGCCACGGCGATTCGCCTGGACTCTTGCCGATGTCTATCTTCCGTTGAAGGTCACCTACGATCCGGCCCAGCAGGTCTTTCCTTTCGTAAGACTCAAGCCGGGGGTAAGCCTGGAGGCTGCGGATGCGGAGTTCCAAGGTTTGCTTACGCAGTTTGCGAAAGAGACTCCAGCGCGTTTTCCAGAAGAATTTCGAGCTCGCACCAAGCCCTTGATGGAGCAGTACGGCCACAGCCTCGGGCATACGCTTTATCTGTTGTTTGGCGCAGTCATTGTGCTGCTGTTTGTGGGATGCGCGAATGTTTCCATCCTGTTGCTGGCGCGGGGCAGTTCTCGACAGCACGAGTTGGCGGTGAGGGCAGCCGTCGGAGGGGGCACGGCCCGGATTTTCAGGCAACTGCTCACAGAATCGCTAGTGCTGTCCGTGGGCGGAGCCGTTCCTGGCGTGCTGCTGGCGTACGGCATTGTCGCGCTGGCTGTGAGATGGCTGCCGGGTTATTCCTACCCTCAGGAAGCCGCTATTCAGATCAATCTGCCTGTACTGTGCTTCAGCGTTGGATTAGCGCTGCTGGCAGGGATTCTGTTCGGTCTGTCGCCTGCGCTGCAATTTAGCCGCCCCGAAGCGAGGCAGGCAATACATTCCAGCACGCACAAAATCACGAGTGGGCCGTGCCGGAAGCGCACGCATAGTGCCCTGATCGTGGCTCAGATTGCGCTGACTTTGCTGTTGCTGACCGTTGCTGGTGCTGCCATCGAGGGCTTCCAAAGTCTGATGCACACGGAGCTTGGCTATGACCCGCACAAGGTCCTCGATGTGGGCATACCAATGCATGAGAATACCTATGCGACGTGGGAAGCGCGAGCAGCGTATTTCGATCGGCTTCGCCAGAAGGTAGCGGCAATCCCTGAGGTGATTTCGGCGGCCATTTCTTCGCAATCGACTCCACCGGTGAACGGAGAGAACCACAGAATTGAAATCATGGGAAGGTCCGCGGTGGACGAACCGGAATCGCGCCTGAATTTGATCAGCCCCGAATATTTCTCGCTGCTTCACATTCCGCTGCTGCGAGGACGCGTGTGGGATGAAACAGAGACAATGCGAGGCGCACAGGTGGCGGTGATCAACGAAGCGATGGAGCGGCGTTATTGGCCCAGCGGCAGTGCGCTGGGGAACGCAATCCGCTTGCCGGAATTGAAGAGCAACCCGCCGCGTTGGTTTGCCGCGCCTGGCAGCAGCCAGTGGTTTCAGATCGTTGGAGTAGTTGCAGACGCCGTGGATGACGGGCTGGCGAACCCAGTGAAGCCTGCCGTCTATGTGCCTTACACAATATGGCTGGGCTTGGACCCGGAGATCCTGGTGCGTACGCAGGTGCCACCTCGATCGGTATTGCATGAGGTGCGTGCGCGAGTCCAATCGGTGGACCCCGATCAGCAAGTGGATGAATACGTGACGAGTCTCGAAGAAAGCATCAGAACGCAACCCGAGTGGCAACAGGAACACCTCGTTACGATGCTGTTTAGCGCTTTCGGTTTGCTGGCGCTGGTGCTGGCGATGGTCGGACTTTACAGCGTGCTGTCGTACAGCGTGGTGCGAAGAACGAAGGAATTTGGAATCCGGATGGCGCTGGGGGCTGACCGGCCGCGAGTGGTGAGGATGGTGGTAAGCGGCGCGATGGTGCAGATCGGATTGGGGCTGCTGGTGGGAATTCCCGTAGCGCTGGCAGGTGGACGGGCGCTGGCGCATCAGCTCTTTGGGGTGAAGAGTTACGACCCGATGGTGCTGGGTGCGGCGGTGGTAATGCTGGGGATTTCGGCGCTGCTGGCGGGGTTGGTGCCGGCGTTTCGGGCGGCGTCGATTGATCCGATGGAGGCGCTGAGAACAGAATGAAGCAATGAGGTAACGAAGTAAGGAACTGAAGAAAGAGAGGCTAACGCAGAGACGCTGAGTGCGCAGAGGAAGCGCGGAGAGAAAGACTAGGAAAAGGACCTAACACAGAGAACTCAGCGGAAGCACAGAGAGCACGGAGAAGAAAGGCGGGACCGGGCTCCCGCACTCCAAATTAGTTGCCGGTGTTGACGGCGACGGTGGTGTGGCGCGCGGCGGTGGTCGCAGCGAAATAGTCTTGCTGGCGGAGGCGGCGGTAGATGCGGCCGGCGACTTGGGCGGCGGTCGGACCCTGCACCTGGCGCGAGTTGCCGCGGAGAAGAACGGCTAGAGCGATTTTCGGATGGGCTTCGCCGGCGTAGGTGACGAACCAGCCTACGCGGGACGTGGGATCGTTGCAGGTGCCGGTCTTGCCGAGGGGCATTTCGTCGCCGCCGCTATCAAAGCTGCGCTTGCCGGTGCCGTAGAGGACCGCAGCGAGCATGCCTTCGCGAATTTCCGGGAGCTCCGTAGCGATATTCAAATCGCGCTTTACGCGAGGAGCAAAATTCTGAACTTCGTCCGGGGTGCGCGGGTACTGCAGGTAGTACAGCGTGCCGCCGTTGGCGAAAGCGGCCGCGAGCGAAACAAGCTGCAGCGGCGTGATCTGAATGCCTTCGCCGAAACTGGACATGCGCGCGATACCGCCATGGACGGGAGGCGCCATCGGGAACGAGCCGGGATGCTCTTCCGGCAGGTTGTAGCCGGCAAGCTCGCCGAGACCGAGGAGGCGCGCGTACTTCGAAACCGTGTCAAAACCCATGCGGACGCCGAGCTGTTCAAAGAAGACGTTGTTGGAGTGCGCCATCGCTTCGGTGAGGTTCATGTACTTGCGGCGGCTGACCTTGAGCATGGTGTCGCGAGTAATTACGTTTTCCTCGAGAGCGGCGAGAGCGATGGTCGGCTTGATGGTGGAGCAAGGAATGTAGCCGTCGCCGAAAGCGATCTTCTGATTGACGATGGTGAGGACCCGGCCAGTGTTGGGATCGACGGCAACGACGGCGCCGTTGTAACGGCCGAGACCTTCGACGGCAGCCTCGCGAACGATAGGATCGTCAAACGTACCGATGTCGGCGAGCGTGGAATTAGCAAAGGTCGGAACGCCGCGGAAGCGCAACGCTTTGGTCCTGCGGATCGAGGCTTTTGCCCCAGCGGGCGCGGCCGGCATGGGCGCGGCCACCGATGTGGCAAGAACTCCGGCAAGAATCATTCTTCCAAATTGCTTCACCGTCGGCACCTCAGAGCTACCGTACCTAACTACTCAACTCAACCCTACTCACTCTGCTTGGGGGGGTGCTGTGTTTTACTCCAGGATTTCGCCTGGGGCAACCCCTCTTTGCGAGCATTCCCGCGCGAGACTCGGGAACCAGGTACTGCTATTACCCTACTTTGCATTCGCCTGGCCAATAACGGGCGCATTGATTTGATGTGACTTAGCGGCGCCGTGTTATCCCGCGTCTGTACCTAAAAGGAACAGCTGGGTCTCTTAGGTGAGACGCATTGTAGGCGGAAGCATAGCCGGGAAGCAATAGCCTAGACGGGGTAGTACGAATGTATGTGCTTTGTTTTGAAAGGCTGGCCGGAGGGACAGAGGGCTTTAATAACCTGAACTTGCGCCCGGTAAGGATTGCCGACTGGACAGGGAAATAGGGGCTCGCGGTTGCAGTATGGAACGGGCGTGTTCCGCTGGCATTGTGAGGGCGGACCGCTCAAGAACGCGTGGGGGATGGTACTGAGGGCGGAGCACAGAGGGGACGAAGAGGCTAACGCGGAGCGCTGAGGACGCAGAGATTACGCAGAGAAGAGCAAGATCGGAGTCTAAATAGCTTGCCCTTCCGCGTTGCCGCGGAAGGGCAAGGAGTTTCGCTTCGAATTGCGCGGACGGCCTGCGTCTAGCGCGTGGGGCGGGCTTTGGCGGCGTCGGAGGACGACGCTGCGGCGGCCGCGGCGGCGGCTTTCACGGGTGGCTTGTCGGTTTGTGCTTGGGCGGCGTGGCCGTTTGCGCCCGTAGAGGCGGGGCTGGAATTACTGGAATTACCTGGCGCAGGGATTTCCAGCTTTTTGCGGAGAACGGCTTCTAATTTTTGGCAGATGTCTTTGTTTTCTTTGAGGAAGACGCGGGCGTTTTCGCGGCCTTGGCCCATGCGCTCGCCGGCGAAGCTGATCCAGGTGCCGCTCTTTTCGAGGACTCCCTTGTCAACACCGAGGTCGATGAGGTCGCCTTCGCGGGAGATGCCTTCGCCGTAGAGGATGTCGAATTCGGCTTCGCGGAAGGGCGCGGCGACTTTGTTCTTCACGACTTTGCCGCGGGTGCGCGAACCGATGACGCGATCGCCTTCCTTGATGGCCTGAATGCGGCGGATATCGAGGCGGATGGACGCGTAGAACTTGAGCGCGCGGCCACCGGTGGTGGTTTCCGGATTGCCGAACATGACGCCGATCTTTTCGCGGATCTGGTTGATGAAGATCAGGCAGGTGTTCGATTTCGAAACGATTCCGGTGAGCTTGCGGAGCGCTTGCGACATGAGGCGCGCCTGGAGGCCCATCGAGGGGTCGCCCATGTCGCCTTCGAGCTCGGCCTTGGGGACGAGCGCGGCGACGGAATCCACGACGATCACATCGACGCTGCCGGAGCGGATCAGCGTTTGCGCGATTTCCAGGGCTTGCTCGCCGTTGTCGGGCTGCGAGACCAGGAGATTGTCGATGTCCACGCCGAGCTTGCGGGCGTAGGCGGGATCGAGCGCGTGCTCGGCGTCGATGAAGGCGGCGATGCCGCCGAGCTTTTGCGCTTCGGCGATGACGTGCAGGGTCATGGTGGTTTTACCGCCGGATTCCGGGCCGTAGACTTCCACGACGCGGCCGCGCGGGAATCCGCCGACGCCCAGAGCCACGTCGAGCGACAGGCATCCGGTGGGGATTACGCTGACGGGCACCAGTACGTCGCGGCTGCCCAGTCGCATGATCGAGCCTTTGCCGTAGTCCTTTTCGATCTGCGATATCGCCGCTTCAAGCAATTTCGTTTTCTCTTCTGTCATTTCACACCTCGGTGGAGGAAAGTAGGAAATTTGTACTGCCGAGCCGCCGTGCACCGGGAAAAGCGCAACGTCCGCCCAAGACCATGTTACGGATTGTGGAGTTTACCATTCGGTTTACTGAAGCGCCAGCCTTTTCTTGGGACTGCAAAAGCGCCGGCCTCGGAAGACCGCCGCTACAGTTGCCCTGCCGTGGCCGCCTGCCAAGCACTGTGCCACGAGATCCCGCACTTCGTTCAGGATGACACGTTTCATGTTTTGAGCAAGGGGCCACGAAAAGCACCTGTTGAAAACTGCGAGGGAGAAGGTAACACGAGGGCGAACAAAAGGCAAATATTATTTTCGCTTTGTATTCGCTAGGTATGGGCGCGCGAGCCGGTCACTTTTAGTAGGTATAGAAGCCGCGGCCGGATTTGCGGCCTAGCCAGCCGGCGGCGACGTATTTTTTGAGGAGGGGGCAGGCGCGATACTTGGGGTCGCCGAGGCCTTCAAGGAGGACGTGCAGGATGTCCACGCAGACGTCGAGGCCGATGAAGTCGGCCAGTTCGAGGGGGCCCATGGGGTGGTTCATGCCGAGTTTCATCACGGCGTCGACAGCTTCGGGAGTGGCCACGCCTTCCATGACGCAGTAGGCGGCTTCGTTGATGAGCGGCATGAGCACGCGGTTGGAGACGAAGCCGGGGGCGTCGTTGACGGCTACGGGAGTCTTGCCGAGTTTCTTGGCGAGCTCCATGGTGGTGGCGAAAGTGGCGTCGCTGGTCTGCAGCGCGCGAATGACTTCGACGAGGGCCATCACCGGGACGGGGTTCATGAAGTGCATGCCAACGAAGCGCTCGGGGCGCTTGGTGAGAGCGGCCAGGGTGGTCATGGCGATGGAGGAGGTGTTGCTGGCGATGATGACGTCCGAGCGGAGGAGGCGGTCGGCTTCGGTGAGAACGTGGCGCTTGATTTCGAGCTTTTCGGGGACGGCTTCCACGAGGAAATCGGCGTCGGCGACGGCGGACATATCGGTGACGGGAACAAGGTGGGCGAGGACCGTTCCCTTCTCCGCTTCGGCGAGCTTGCCTTTCTTGATTTCGCGGTCGAGGTTTTTGGCGATGGCGTCCATGGCACGGTCGAGGTAACGCTGCTCGACGTCGCGCAGGATCACTTTGTAGCCGGAGCGGGCAAAGACGTGGGCGATGCCGTTGCCCATGGTGCCTGCGCCGAGGACGGCGACGGTTTTGATGTGGTCTGCGCTCATGAAATTCTCCCGGTCACAGGGCTGGCGGTTTGACCAGCAGCCGCGGGTTGCCATCGACCGCAAAGGCGCCCCCGACGGTCCGGGGCCGCTACATTTGCCCTAACATTACTCGGGTGGGGCGGCGTCGACAATTTCGCGAACGATTTCGCGAGCGCGGGCTTCATTGGCGGCGGAGACGAAAATTCTTGTTTGATCGCCGGGATTCTCGAGGTGGATGGGAATCTCGTTTTCTTGCATGGCGGCGGTGAGGAACTGAGCAATTTTGTCGTCATTCCCGGCCCAGACTTCGGCGGTGGGATTTACCTCCGTCATCGACACCAAGGGCGGCTCCCCGCCAGACACTTCCTCTTGCGCGGGGAGTTCCAGATCTTGCGGCTCTTCGTCGAGGAGCTTTTCGAGGATCTGCTGCGCGGCGGGCAAGTGCGGGGAAAAGACGGCTACTTCGAATCCGAAGCGCGGCTTCCAATCGATGGGCAAAGGATCGGCGGTGGGCGCGACCTCATCCTCACCGAGAGACTTGTCCACAAAGGGGATGGCGGCCGATTCGAGTTGTTCCATCAGGGCCGCGTGCAGGGCGGGATCTTCGCCGGCCCACACCAGGACCAGAGAACCTTGCGGGAGAGGTTTCGTTGACATGGCTCCTCCATTCTACCTCGGAAACATGGTCACTGGGGCGGGGCCGCGTTGACGATCTCGCGGATGATTTCTTGCGCGCGGGGTTCGGCCTCCGGCAGGACGAAGATCTTACACGCACCGTCATCTAGAGTATCCGTGCGAGAAGGAATGCGGTTTTCGCGAAGGGACGATTCGATCATCCAGGTGAGCCGCTGGGTGCTTTCGGACCATACTTCCACGGTCGCGTCCTCGGGATACCAGTTTTCCGGGTCCCAGTTGTGAATCCCATCTTTCGTCACGGCAACGTCGTCTTCGTCGGGCAATTCCATTGCGGCCTGAATCTCAGCTTCCTCCATCGGCTCGATGGCGTCCTCGTTGCCGATCGTTTCCTTGGCCTTCTCGTGGAGTGACGGCGGCACGGCAATTTCCAGGTCAGGGTACGTGTTTATGTTGAAGAGACGATCTTCGCGGCGGACGACCTTAAAAGGGATGCCGGCATCCTTGAGTCTCGCGCAATGCTCGGCGCAGATTCTTGCGTCTGCGCCGGCCCACAGGCTATGCAACTTTTCGCCCGATTCTTCTGGGACGGTCAGCACTTCGGGCAGAGCGTAGACGAGGTCGACGCCGCAATCGGCGCAGCGGGTAAAACCTTGGCGGTATTCGGCTTTGCACTCGGGGCAGAACATGCGGCGGGAGTTTACTACAGGAACCGAGGGACGGGCATTGGCCGGTCCCCGATGCGTCTTTTTGGGTGGGTGGCGCGTATACCTATTAGAATGAGCGCGACGTTTTCATGGGCGGCCGCACAGCGGTCACCTTTATGGCTGACTCCGGCAGCGCTGGGGTCCGCCTATCTGTTCTCGACACTGATGGCCGATGAGAAGAAGGCCCTGGCGCAGGGGTTGCGGCGGCGCGATCCCGAACTGCTCGATCGCTTGATCGAGCAGTATCAATACCGCTTGTTCCGCTATTTGGTGTACGTCACGGGGAGCCGCGAGCGAGCGGAGGATTTTTTTCAGGAGACGTGGATACGAGTGCTGGAGCGCGGGCACCAGTACGACGGAAAGTTCAAATTTGAGGCCTGGCTGTTTGCGATTGCGCGGAACCTGGTGATCGATTGGCAGCG
>JBGOVR010000193.1:0-7711 GCA_041478205.1 Candidatus Acidiferrum sp. | reverse complement strand
CTTGCGCGCCTGAGTTTCGTAGGGCGCACGCTCAAGCAATGCGACCCCGAGCAAGATGAGGACTCCGGCGATGACGGCCATCAGGAGTGCGCCGCGTGCAGGCGTGTATGCCACCAGTACGGCGGCGCCGCCGCTGAACGCCCCGAGCGAGTACAGCCCTAGCACGGCGCCACGCTGCCCCAATCCGAGATTGGCGAGCCGGTGGGCCGCGTGGTCTTTCCCAGGAGTAGCAAACGGAAGCAAGCCGCGCCGCAAGCGCGAAATCGTGACGAGAGTGGTATCGAAAATGGTTACGCCAAGAATCAGCAGAGGCGCGAGCCATCCAGAGAGGTGATTGGCCTGCTCGAGACGCAGCTTGAGGCCCAGCGTAGCCATCAGGAAGCCGAGAAACATCGCGCCGCCATCACCCATGAAGATCTTGGCGGGTTTGAAATTCCAGCGAAGGAAGCCCGTGGAGGCCCCCAGTACGGCGGCAGCCAGCGTGCTCACCAGGGTCTGGCCGTTCAAATAAGCCAGCATGACGAAAAAGATCGACGCCATGGCGGCCACGCCGGCGCATAAGCCATCCATGTGGTCAAGAATGCTGAAAGAGGCGGTGATGCCGACCACCCAGAAGATCGTCAGCGCGGCATCCAGCACGCTGCCTATGTTCCCACTGAGCAGCACGCCGAAGACTTGGGCGTGAATGCCGCTGGCGAGGAGAATGCCCGCGGCCAGCGGCATGGCGACGAAGAGTTTGACCTGATGGTGCAGCCAGCCACGGTCATCGAGGAAGCCCACAGCGGCGACGAGCGTTGCTCCGGTCACGATGCCGGCGCTCTGGGCGCGCGCCGCGCCGTCGAACGCAAAGAGAATCGCTAACATCACGCCGCCGTACATGGCCAGGCCGCCGAGCAATGGAATGGGCTGGAGATGAACTTTACGGGGACCCGGAAGGTCGACCATGCCCACGCGCAACGCCAGCGCACGCACGGGAACGATCAGCATCAGAGACGAAAAAAGCGCAATGAAAAAAGCCAGCACGCCTGCGGCCATGCAGCCTCGTTTTGATTAAAGTGACGATCCCAGCCGGGGCAAGGTGGCGCGGCCGGTGTCTCACATGAATATGCCGGGTTGGGGGCCCAGCTCCCAAGTAACTAAGTAACCACAGAGTTAATAGATGGCTGCCCCACACAGCTTCATCACGATACCGCGGAACCTATTTTTCTTCCAGCGAAATTGAGCAAGCAGAACTGCCCGCGTTAACAGCTAGCATGCCTGCTTGCGGGTTAGACTCGAAAGAGCAGAAAAAAGTTGCGTTGGGTCGACAATATCTGCGATAGCAAACCGCACAACGACGGTGGCGATCAACGCTCGGTGAGCATGCGGGCGAAGATGCGCTGCACTTCGCCACGGTCCTTGGTGGCGTAATACCAGTCGATTGTGCGCTTTAGCCCATTGCGGAAGGCCACCTCGGGTGCCCAGCCGAGCAGCCGCTTCGCCAGTGCGTTGTCCGCCACGCGATTCAACGGGCCCGTGGGCATGTCCGGACGGCGCTTGATCTCCGGTTTGTGTCCTGTGAAGTCGCAGACCATTTTCGCGCAATCGAGCACGGTGATGCGCTCCATCGTGCCCAAATTGATCGCCGTGCCGTCGCTGATTTTTTCACCGGCGAGTATGGTGCCCTCAACGATGTCGTCGATGTACGTCCAGTTGCGGATCTGCGTGCCGTCACCCCAAACCTCGAACGGGTTTTGCCTCAGGAAGGCGCGAGCGATCATGGCGATCACCGCATGATTCTCCACACCGCGCGGTCCATAGACGGTGAAATAGCGGCAGGACGCCGCGCCGATGCCATGTTCTTTGGCGTAGGCTTTGAGCGTGAACTCGCCCATAAGCTTGGCCCACCCGTAGGTGTTGTCGGCATCATTCGGGCCATTGGTGAGATCTTCGGTGAGATAGACTTCTTTCTTGATGTCGGACTGGAGGAAATTGGGATAGACACAGCCGGAGGAAGCGAAGACGATTTTTTTGATCTTGGCGCGGAGCGCTTCGGCGAACACCAGGCCGTCGAGAAAAAAGTTGGATGCCGGACCGGCTTGGTGCAAATCCACGTAGCCGCGCCCGCCATGGTCGGCAGCGAGGTGAAACACCGTGTCAACGCCATGCATTGCCGCGCGCGTCACGCCCGGTTCGCGCAGATCGGCATGCAGAAAATCGACTTTGCCATTTCCGAGGTGCCCGCGAATGTTATCGAGGTGGCCGCTGGACAGGTCATCGACGATGCGCACCTTCGCCCCGCGAGCGAGAAGCTGGTCCGTGAGCGTCGAGCCGATGAACGACGCGCCTCCAGTAACAAGAACAAGTTTGCCGGTCCAAAATGTTTCCGTAGATGTCACGCTTGCCCAGCCTCCTCAATTATTTGCACAAATTTGCGCGTTTCACTAACTCTATCATAGTCAAATGCGGCGGCACGCGCCGCCGCGGCCATGGCGGCAAGCCTCTTCGGATCACCCGCAAGCGACCGGATGGCTGCGACCAGCTCTTCCGGCTTGTCTGGATCAGCCGCCACGCCAAAGCCGCGCCGCACGCCCAACACCGCGGCGTCGGTTTCCTTCGGCGCCACCGCTACAATGGGCCGGCCTGTCGCCAGGATGCCGTACATTTTGCTGGGTACCACCACGCCCTCGAGGCCGCGCTTGATCGTGACGATGTGGGCGTCGGCGGCGGCCAGCACGGATGAAATTTTGCTCGCGGGGAAAAAAGGCAGAAAGCGTACATTTGCCGAACCTGCGGCGGCAGCTTCCAGTTGAGGACGTTGTGCGCCGTCGCCGACAAAAACAAAGCCCACGTCGTCCTTCGAAAGTTCGCCCGCCGCGGCAATCAACGTCTGCCAAGCACCATAGAAGCCAAGATTACCCGCGTGAAGCACAACGAAACGAAACTCGCCGCGAATCGCGCGAATAACCTCAGGGTCGAGCGGCGGCTGAGGCGATTCGTCCGGAACGATCTCCGTGCCATCGCGGACGATCGCGACACGCTGCGGGTCCACGCCCTTGGAGATGATTCGCGTTCGCATGTCTTCGCCGAGCACGATGACGCGCGTCGCACGACGCAGCGCCCAGCGGTGCAGTTTTTCCCAGACGCGAGGGAGAAATCCGGGCGCGACGATGGCGCCACCCACGGCCATGTCGGGATACATGTCGCGAATGTTGTAAACGTATGGCTTGCCCTTGAGGAGCGCCACGAATGCTCCGACGATGCCCTCAAACGGTGGGTCGGTCATGGCCAGCACAACATCGCACGGCAGGAAGAGCGCGCGCGGAACGCTCAGGACGACATAGCTCAGATAGTTCAGCACACGCCGTGCCATCTGCGTGCGCGGATAGTCCGTGGAGCCCACGCGGACGATCTTCACGTTGCCGGATTGCTCGGTCTGCCAAAAGCGCCAAGGGCGGCGCTCGGTGGGATCGTAAGAAGGGCGGCCGCACAGAACCGTCACTCTGTGTTCCACAGAAAGCGGCGCAACGAAAGACGCAGCCATCTTCGCCGTCGCCGAAGTATCCGGCGGATAGTAGAGGTTCAGCAGCAAGATGCGCACCTGGAGATTGTACAAGGCTCAGCGCGTCTTGCCTTGCATGCTGCTGCCAGCCAGGCTGAGCAACAAAAGGGGGAACCAAACAGGCCATACGGGGGAATAGCAGCTAGAAGACCGTGTGTTGGCCGCTCCACTAGTTCTGTTTGATGATGAGGAAATCACCAAGGACCAGCGCGTCCATCCGCGTCCGCAAGAAGCAGTCGAGGGCTTCTTCCGGGCGGCAGACGATGGGCTCGTTGTCGTTGAAAGAAGTATTGAGAACCACCGGGACGCCGGTGAGGTCGCGGAACGCGGAAATCAGCGCGTGGTAGCGGGGATTGCCTTCGCGCGTGACGGTCTGCAACCGGCCGGTGCCATCCACGTGCGTCGGCGCGGGAATTTGCGCGCGCTTCTCCGGTCGAACGGCGTACGCCAAGGTCATGAACGGCGAGGGGTGCGACTTTTCGAACCATTCGCCGGTGGCTTCCGCCAAGATCGATGGCGCAAAGGGGCGAAAAATCTCACGGTGCTTGATTCGCCGGTTCAAGACGTCCTTCATGTCCGGGCGGCGCGGGTCGGCGACGATGCTGCGGTTGCCGAGGGCCCGCGGACCCCACTCGGCGCGGCCCTGGAACCACCCAAGAATCTTCCCATCGGCGATAATCGCGGCGGTACGCCGCGTCAATTCCTCTTCCGCCAGCTCCGCGATGCTGTAGCCGTTTTGGCCGATGCCGCTGGCGGCGATCGCGCTGTGAATCTCCTCACGGGAAAAACCCGGACCCCAATACGCGTGGTCCATCACAAAGGATCGCGGCTTACCGAGCTTGTGATGCCAAACGTAGTAGGCCGCGCCGACCGAGAGCCCTCCATCGCCCGCCGCCGGCTGCACGTACACCTGTTCGAAACGCGTGTTGTCGAAAATCTTGCCGTTCGCCACGCAATTGAAGGCCACGCCGCCGGCCAGGCACACCGCTTTCAGCCCCGTGCTCGCGGCCAGCTTTTTCAGCATGCCCAGATAGACTTCCTCGAGCCGCGCTTGCAGCGACGCAGCGAGATTGCGATGCCGCTGCTCTAGGGGTTCCTCCGGCGCGCGCGTGGGACCCAGCCGCCGTGGCATTTCCTCCGAAAACAATTTGCTCTGCGTTGGCGTTTTCCCGGCATCCGCCCAAGTCATCTCCGGTCCGGTGCGGTGATGGACGAAGTAATCGAGGGCGAGGCGGAAACCGTTGCCGTGCCCATTCGCGTTGAAGTGAACCATGTCGCGAAAAGCATCCATATGTTCCGGCTGGCCATACGCGGCGAGACCCATCACTTTGTATTCATCGCCAAATTTCAGGAATCCGAGGTACTGTGTCACCGCGGTGTAGTAAAGTCCCAGCGAGTGTGGGAACGCGATCGCATCGTCGATCTTCATGCGGTTGCCGCTACCCGTGCCCCACATGGTGCTCGCGAAATCGCCCAATCCGTCGGCGGAAAGCATCGCGGCGCGCTCGAACGGTGAAACGAAAAAGGCGCTCGCCAGATGTGCCTGGTGGTGCTCGACGCGGTGGAATGTTGCAGAAAGCTTCGCCGGGTCGATCTCGAAAACTTCCGCCAGCGCTTCGCGCATGCCGGTAAATTTCGCAATCACCTTGGCCCGGTCGCGCGCGAAAGAGGGCATGCGCACGGCGTAGAAAAGCTTCGTGGCCAGCCGCGCGTAGGGATTTCGTGGCACCGCGACGTGATCGATTTCCTCGATCTTCAGTCCGGCGCACTTCAGGCAATAGCGGATCGCCTGCGCGGGAAATCCCGCGGCGTACTTGACCCGGCTGAAGCGCTCTTCTTCGACCGCCGCGACCAGCTTGCCGTCGCAAACGATCGCCGCTGAGGCATTGCCATGATAGGCGTTGATGCCGAGGATGTTCATGCGGACGAAGAGTTAGTGTAGCGCAGCGGCTGCAGAAGAGCGAAACGGTCGTGAGGCTGAAATCCCTATAAATGCGAGGCGATCTTACGCCCGAGTTCCGCCCCGCTAGTGCGCGCGTCGGGAACATACATCGTCTCGAGGTGGATCATGGTGTCGCCCGTAAGCACGTAGAAAGCGTGTCCGAACGAACCGATCATGGCGTGGTCGCCGACACCAGGAACTTCTTCAAAGCCGGGAACGACGGACATGGTGCCGCGAAGCGCGGTCCAGTTGGTGCGCCCGAAGTCCCGCTGCAAGGTAAATGCGAACACGCGGCCGTCTTTGTCGGGCTGCGTCATGCCCAGACCCTTTATGATGCCCTCCATATCCTTGGTGTCCTTTAAAAGTTCTAGGGGATTGTCGGACTTTGGGCCTGGGCGCTGGGCCGCCTGCTGGGAATCTCGGCGGGCCTGTTCCACGGCCAGGCGCTGCAGTTGTGCGAAAGCCGCGGGATTGGCGTAGTAAGCGCACCCAGGCTCGGAGCCTTCCATGATTTCTGCGGACCTTTCGATGGCCACCCCGAGCACCTGCTGCAAGTCTTCCCGGGAAAGTAGCAAGCAGGCGGTGCCGTGTGCCACCATAACTTGATCTGTCGATCCGCCCACAACGCCGCCCGTGTAGGTCGCAACTCTTTTTTTGATCACGTGCAGCCCATAAAATGTTCCGGCGACCCCCATGCCGAACAGAACGACCACAATGCCGCCCGCTATCAACAGCACTTTTCCCAGACCCGAACTTTTCGGGGCCACTACGGGGGGCTGGGTAGGTACCTGGCGTTGCTGGGGTTCAACCGGAGTGCTAGCGGTCTGTGCCTGCTGACCGCACTTGCCACAAAATGCGCCGGTGAGTGGCGCGCCGCAACTCGTGCAAAAGCTGGGCATATTCCCTCCTTGAGGGACACGAACGAGCGGCAGTTGTCGGCTCGTTTCCCATCTAGGCTTCCCGTTGCCCGCGTTCCCGGGAGGCTGCCATTGTACTCTCAGTTGTGGCTTGTCCGCCTGCGCACCTCGGTTACACCGCGAGCGCGCTGCCTAAAGGTGGCCGCGGCACCACTCATTCAGGACATACAAGGACCACGGGCGCGACCAGGAAGTCTTGCCTGCCAAAAAGCCCGTCCAAACATCCCGCACACCCTTCGCATGCAGATGCGGAGCAATTCCCGGCGCCAAATCCGCAAAACTCGCTTCCAGTCGTGCCCGCAGCGGCCCTCGCAACCACTCTTCCCACGGCAACGTAAACGTGCGCTTTTGCTGCGCGAGAACTTGCGGCGGCAAGAGCTCCCCCAGCGCTTCGACCAGCAACGCCTTCTGCGTTCCCGGATGCTGGCGTGCCACGTCCGGCAACGACCCCACAAACTCGACAAGCGGCGTATCCAGGAGCGGAACGCGAACCTCCAGCGAGCGCGCCATGCTGACGGAATCGGTGTCGCGCAGAAGCGTACTGGCCAGGTAAGAACGCATTTCAAGCCAAGCAACGCCGCCGATCGGCTCGAGCTTGCGCGCGCCATCCGCGGCGTGCTCCAGCCAGCCCAGCCAAGTCGGCTCCAGCGTCACTCCATCCGCGCTCACGGTGCTGGGGCGGAAGCGCGGCTGCGTCAGCCGGGCAAGCTCGCTTACCGGAAAGAGTGCCCTCGCATAGAAATAAGGATGCGGCAGCGCATCCGGAGCCGACCACGCGCTGGCAGCTTTGCGCGCCGCGTCCGGCGTGTTCCGCTGGGCAACTAGAATCTTGAGCAGCGGCACGATGGCGCGTCGGAGCGGTGCCGGCACGAACCACGCCAGCCGGATGAGGCGGGCGAGTCGCGGCGTATCGGCAAACGTACGGTACCCGGCGAAGAGTTCATCGCCGCCAAGCCCTGACAGAGCGACTTTCAGGCCCACCTCGCGCGCCGCCCAGGAAACAAAATACGTGTTGATGCCGTCCATGGTGGGCTGATCGAGCGCGGCCAGCGCTTCATCGAGCCGGGACAATACGGCGCCGCCATCCAGCGGAACTTCGGTGTGCTGCGTTCCGCAGCGTGCTGCGACCTCGCGGGCCAAAGCGGCTTCATCATAAGACGTGCCGGGAAACGCCAACGTGAAGCTGCGAATATCGGGTTGCGCTCGCGCTGCCAATGCCGCAATCGCGCTAGAGTCCAGTCCGCTCGAAAGAAACAATCCCACAGGAACATCGGCGATCAGGTGCGCGCGCACCGCGTCTTCCAG
This sequence comes from Candidatus Acidiferrum sp., assembly GCA_041478205.1. Taxonomy (GTDB): domain Bacteria; phylum Acidobacteriota; class Terriglobia; order Acidiferrales; family UBA7541; genus Acidiferrum. Next base: position 6 of record JBGOVR010000193.1, on the reverse strand, counting down.
CATCGG
>JBGOVR010000205.1:0-6843 GCA_041478205.1 Candidatus Acidiferrum sp. | reverse complement strand
AGTGGACTACGCGCAGTTGGATTTCATCGCCAACCCGTACCTGACCGTGACCGTAGGAAGATTCCTGACGCCGTTCGGAATCTTCAACGAACGGCTATATCCCGTCTGGATCCGCAATCTGCAGAGCGACCCGTTGATTCTCCCGATCGGCATTGGGCCGAGCAACGCCAGCACTGGAGGGATGTTGCGCGGTGGTTTCAAGGCCACGCGCCTATGCAACGTCAACTACGCCGTCTACTATTCCGCGCTGTCCACGGCGACGCCGGTGGACTCCGACCGGTTTGCCGGAGGCCGCGTAGGCGTTTTCATCCCCAAGGCGCGCCTGGAGATTGGCGGATCGTTCCAGCACCGGCTTCAGGAGGAGCGCTCCAACCTGTTTGGTTTTCATTTGATCTGGCAACCGCAGTCGCTACCCCTGGATATTCGGGCGGAAACAGTCCGCTCGAGGCAGGGAAGCGGCTACTGGATCGAGCCGGCCTACCAGTTGACTCAACTGCCGTTCTGGCGCAACGAGATGCGCCGGACGCAAGTCGTCGCGCGCATGCAGCAGTTTTTCGTCGGCCCGCTGGGGAGCGATGATTTGCCGGGCGTGAATACCAAGCAGTTCGAGTTCGGCTTGAACTATTACTTTATGGACGGATTGAAAGCGACCAGCAACTACGGGCGGCAATTCAGCACGGAAGGAAACAAGAATGTTTGGACGGTGGGGATGACCTACCGGTTCGTGGCGCCCTTGGGGCGAGAGGAGCGCGAGTGATCAGGAAACGCTTTTTTCTCGCGGCACTGTCCGCGGTCATTGCCGGGTGCGGCGTATTTGCCGTGGCGCAAGAGCAGGTCAGTTCTTCGAGCGAGCCTGCACCTGCGCGTCCGCGCCCATCACCGGCGGGCAGCGCGAGCCCCGCCTCTACAGAGGCAGCATCTGCCAAAGCGTCAGGCGGCGGTGCATCGGTCGAGGGTTACAGCGAGACCGCCATGCGCATCGAGGGTGAGAAGAGATTTCGGACGAATTGCGGGCGGTGCCACATGGCTCCGCATAAATTTCCGCCGCGAACCATGGCCACCATCGTGCGCCACATGAGAGTACGAGCTCTGATCACCGACGAGGACATGAAACTTATACTCCGGTACATGACCCAATGATCTCTCGAAGAGCACGAAACCACGCCACGTTCGATCTGCGGCGGTTGCTTGCATTTGCCGTCGTCGCTGTTTGTTGTTCGGGACCGTTGCTTTACGGCCAGTCGCAACCTCGCGTGATTGAGGTTCTGGCGGATCATGACAGCCGCTACAAGATCGCTGGCCAGAAGCAGCCGGTTATCGCGGTCAAGGTCGGAGAGGGCATCACGCTGCGCATCACCGCGAACAAAGCCAAGAACCACAACCGCGATGGGTCTGTCCACGGATTCACCCTGCTGCGGGCCAAGGATCGCAAGCCGGTGGTCGGCTGGGACTTGCTGCTCAAGCCCGGCACTCAGGAATTCACTCTGACCGCGCCCAACGAAGCAGGCGAATACGTCGTGGTTTGCACCGTGATTTGCGGTCCGGATCATGAACAAATGAATATGAAGTTTCTGGTGGAACCCTGAAGGAGAGTTGGATCTAGTTCCTAAGTCTAACGAAGATGAGGTGAGAAGGAATGAAGGTAAGACCGTTCTTGTTTTCGGCCACTGTTCTATTCTTTCTGGCGTCGCTCGGTCCGCTGACACGCGGCGCCGACGAAAAGATTTTCGAGGGTGAAATCGCCGACTCCCAGTGCGCCACCAACGTCCATTCCCTGACCAGGTCGCACAAGGAAATGATCGACATGGGCTCCGCGGGCAAAACGGCTGCCGATTGCGCTCACTTCTGCGTAAATTCGCGAGGTGGAAAGTACGTCCTGCAGACCAAACACGACGTGTACAAGCTGGACGCTCAGGACCTGGCGGAAAAGAGCGCCGGACTCAAAGTGAAAGTCACCGGCACTCTCGATGCCAAGACTAATACGATCCAAGTGCGCTCCATCGACCCCGTTCCTTCGAAGTGATAGAAGATCAAGAGGATGTAGCGCCATAGCTGGCCGGGCGCTTCGCCAATCTCGTGGAGACGAACCTGACGGCGAAGGCGGCAACCAACGTCGCGTAGAACCGCGATTCTTTCAAACTGGCAGCGAGAACCACAAGTGACGCGTGGCTCGATTTGCTTTAGGAACGCTGGTGTTGGGCTGGCGAGCTCCGAGCGACCCTATCGCGACGCTGCGCGGTCGCTGTTCTAAGCGGGCTTCCACTTCAGAAAGATGGCGGCGAGTGGGGCCAGGGTCAGAGTGACCGACTGCGGCCGGCCCATGTGTGGTTCAGGCTTGGATGGAACGCCGCCCATATTGCCGACATTCGAGCCGCCATACGCGGCGGAGTCGGTGTTTAGAACTTCCTGGTAAAAGCCGGGCTGCGGTACGCCGACTCGATAGCCGGAGCGCACCACCGGGGTTGCGTTCAGGACGACAATCATCACGTCTTCGGGTTTCTTGCCGCGGCGAATGAACGAAAAGACGCTGTTGTCCGCGTCATTGCAGTCGATCCATTCGAAGCCCTGCCAGTCGAAGTCCACTTGGTGCAAGGCGGGTTCGGCGGCATACAACTTATTCAGATCCGCGACCAGGCTTTGAATCCCGCGATGCGAATCGTATTGGAGCAAGTGCCAGTCCAGGCTTTGCGCTTCGTTGAATTCGCTGCGCTGGGCAAACTCCTGGCCCATGAAAAGCAGCTTCTTGCCCGGATGTCCGTACTGATAGCCATACAGCAAACGCAGGTTCGCGAACTGCTGCCACACGTCCCCCGGCATCTTGTGGAGCAGTGAGTTCTTGCCGTGGACGACCTCATCATGCGAGAAAGGCAGCACGAAGTTCTCGGTGAAGGCGTAGAGCAAGGAGAACGTCAGTTTGTTTTGCTCGAATTTACGGTGGACGGGATTGCTGGAGAAATAGTTCAGGGTGTCGTTCATCCAGCCCATGTTCCACTTGAGGCTGAAGCCCAGGCCACCCAGGTACGTGGGACGTGAGACGCTGGGCCAGGACGTAGATTCCTCGGCGATGGTGAGCAAGCCGGGGAAACGTTCGTAAGCGACTTCGTTGAGCCGCTTTAGAAAAGCGATGGCGTGGAGATTTTCGCGCCCGCCGAACTCGTTGGGAATCCATTCGCCTTCTTTGCGTGAATAGTCGAGGTACAGCATGGACGCCACGGCGTCCACCCGCAGGCCGTCGATGTGGTACTTATCCAGCCAGAACAGCGCATTGGAAATGAGATAGTTCTGCACTTCGTTGCGGCCGTAGTTGTAGACCAGCGTTCCCCAATCAGGATGTGAGCCTTGTCGCGGGTCGGAGTGCTCGTAGAGGTGCGTGCCGTCGAATTCGGCCAGTCCGTGCGTGTCTCGGGGAAAATGCGCGGGCGTCCAGTCGAGAATCACCCCGACGCCGGCACGATGACAGCGGTCGATGAATTCCATGAACTCGGCGGGCGTCCCGTAGCGGCTGGTCGCCGCATAGTAGCCGATCGTCTGGTAGCCCCACGAGCCATCGAAGGGATGCTCCATGATGGGGAGAAGCTCGATGTGCGAGTAGCCGAGCTCTTTGACGTAAGGGATGAGCTGATCGCCAAGTTCGTGATACGTGAGCCAGCGATTGCCTTCGTCCGGGACCCGACGCCATGCACCGAGGTGTACTTCGTAGATCGAGACGGGACGTTCCAGCGCATTCGTCTGCTTGCGCTGCGCCATCCACGCCGCATCCTTCCATTCATAAGTATCGAGCCGCGCCACGATGGAGCCGGTGTGGGGCCGCAGCTCCGCGCGAAATCCATACGGGTCGGCTTTGAGCGGCAGCAATTCTCCCCGCGCGCCGATGATCTCGTATTTGTAGACGGCGCCTTCGTCTAGTTCCGGCATGAAGAGTTCCCACACACCCGAAGAGCCGCGCGCCCGCATGGGATTCGCGCGACCATCCCAGTGGTTGAAATCGCCAACCACACTGACGCGCTGGGCGCTGGGCGCCCATACGGCAAAATCGACGCCACGCACGCTCGATACCGTCTGAATGTGCGCGCCGAGCTTTTCGTAGGTGTCGTAGTGCCGGCCTTCGCCCATCAGGTACAGATCGAACTCGCTCAGAAGAAAGGGAAACGCGTAGGTGTCGTAGCGTTCGAAAGATTCTCCGGTCTCTGTGCGAAAACGAATCCGGTAGTTAGCGGGATCGGGGCGCTCTTTGTGGGTATCGGGAAGCGTCGCTTCGAAAAATCCTTCGGGGCGAATTTTCTTGGCTTCGATGGCCGCCCGCGAGCCGGAAAGCACAACGCTGGCGGCGGCTATGCCCGGATGGAAAAAACGGATGACCCAGCGCCGTCCTGAGGATGTTTCCACCGGCTGCGGGCCGAGAACAGCGAAAGGGTCGGCGTTGTGGCCGCCGAGAAGCGCATCAATTTGCGCGTCGGTGTGCGATCGAGGAGCGCCGGCCTGACCCGACGCCGCGGCTCCACTGCGTTTTTCCGGCACGATATGCGCCTCCAGACGCGCCCAGCAAACTGGCGGCGGGACCCAAGTTGGATGCCAGCGCGCGTCCACTTGATTCTAGGGCGTTCCGAGTACAATTTCCAAACGATCTGGTGGGGAGGGTGAGGACCTGCGGGTCCACGGTAGAAACCGGGCCACGAGAAGCCGGCGCAAGAAACCGGGTGTGAGAAACCGGCGTAAGCGTCCGGGGCGCCGGGGCGCTTGCTAGGACCGAACGCACGCGATAGAGTGCAGCACATTGCGAAATCTTTTCAGTGGCTGTTGATTTTTAAAATTAGGTCAAGGAGCCGGGCTGGACAATGCAAATTCCGAGATGGCTAGGGGTTCTTGTTGGTGTTCCCGCGCTGATCGTCATGGCGACGCCGGTAATTTTTGCGCAGGACCGCGGGCAGGCGCGCTCCATGGTGATTTCGCGCAACGGGATTGTGGCGGCGGAATCGCCGCTGGCGGCGCAGGCCGGCGTGAAAATCCTGGAGCGCGGCGGGAACGCCGTGGATGCGGCGATTGCGGCGAACGCCATGATGGGGGTGGTCTTGCCGATGATGAACGGCATCGGCGGAGATCTTTTTGCAATCGTGTATGACGCGAAGGCCAACAAGTTGTACGGATTGAATGCCAGCGGCTGGGCGCCCAAGGGTCTAAGCATCGAGTTTTTGCGAGGGCAGGGGCTGCGGGACATGCCGCAGCAGGGCGTGCACACGATCACCGTGCCTGGGGCCGTGGATGGCTGGCAAAAACTGGCGGACAAGTTTGGACGAAAGAAGTTGGCGGAGAATCTGGCGGCGGCGATTCGCACGGCGCAGGACGGTTATCCGGTGACGGAGTGGGCGGCGGCTTACTGGGGGCCGGAGACGGACCGTTTGCGGGGCGACGCGGCCGCGTCAGCCGTTTACTTGCCCAACGATCACGCGCCGCGCGTCGGGGACGTGTTTCGCAACGCGGATCTCGCGTGGTCGCTGCAGCAGATCGCGGCTCAGGGGCGCGATGCGTTCTACAAGGGCGAGATCACGGCGAAAATCCTCGAGGGCATGAAGCGCCACGGCGGCACGATGACGGCACAGGACCTGGCGGAGTTTTCGGGCGAGTGGGTCGAGCCGCTTTCCACCACGTATCGCGACTGGACGGTGTACGAGATGCCGCCAAACGAGCAGGGAATCGCGGCGCTCGAGATGATGAACATCATGGAGACGTTTCCGTTGGCGCAGTTCGGGTTCGGATCGACGAAGGCGCTGCACACCATGGTGGAGGCCAAAAAGCTGGCGTACGCTGATTTGGCCAAATACATCGGCGATCCGCGAAAACAGAAGTTGCCGGTGGCGACGCTGCTGTCCAAGGACTGGGCCGGCCAGCGCGCGAAGCTGATCGACGCGGATCACGCAAATTGCAATGTGTCGGCGGGGGAACTGCCGGTAGGGAACGACACGACGTACTTGAGCGTCGTGGATCGCGACGGGAACATGGTGTCTCTGATTCAGAGCAACTACGACTCGTTCGGTTCGGGCATCGTGGCGGCCGGCACGGGTTTTGTGCTGCACAATCGCGGCGGACTCTTTAGTCTCGACCCCGCTTCGCCGAATGCACTAGCTGGACGCAAGCGGCCGCTGCATACGCTCATTCCGGCGTTCGCGCAGAAGGGCGAGACGCGGATTGCGTTCGGCATCATGGGCGGATGGAACCAGGCGCAGGCGCACGCGCAGTTCGTCGCGGATATTGCCGACTTCAAGATGAATATCCAGGCGGCGCTGGAAGCGCCACGGTTCAGCAAGCATTCCTTCGCAGGGTGCGATGTGGCGTTGGAAGGCCGTTTTTCGCAGGGCGTGCGGAATGAATTGGGCGCCAAGGGGCACAAGATCGAATGGAAGGGGGCTTTCTCCAGTGTCGTTGGCGGAGGCCAGGCGGTGCTGCGCGATTTTGCCACCGGCGTGAACTATGGGGCGTCGGACCCGCGAAAGGACGGGGAAGCGGTGGCGGAATTGCCGTTCGACTGAGGGCCTCAAGAGTCAGGCGTGGCATGTAGAGAGCTTGCGAATCTGCAAAAGATTTCCGTTAGAGTGTGCCAACAGGACACAAAGTGTCCATTGTGCGGTCTCAGTCCCGGCTTTAGCCCTTCGTAAGCCTCCTATTATTAACAGTTTGGGCTGGAAGCGGTTGGTGGGTCACGTGCTCCCTTACCTGCGCCCGAGTACGACGTCCCGCAGCGGCGTTTTCCGGTAGTGGAGGATTATGAACCCGGCCCGCTTTGCCATTAGGATTGCCTCTCTGATTTCGCTTGCGGCGTTGTCCTTTGTGCTGCTTCCCGTTAGCTCT
>JBGOVR010000101.1:0-17383 GCA_041478205.1 Candidatus Acidiferrum sp. | reverse complement strand
CTCACCGTGCATCTCAGCCGTGAAGCTTGTAGCGTCGATGCGTTAGGCACGAAATACACTTTCACCGCCGCGGTCCAGCACGCACAGGTTGGCAGCTTCACCGGCTGCGCCCGCATCGCCGCGGAGCTATTTCCCAAAATCACCAACCAGACCAGCGACGATGACGATGCGGACAAGAAACCGCCTCAGCTGCTGCCCGCCGACGTCATCCAGTTCAAAGCGCCTGTCGCCTTCGCATACCTCAATCCCGCCGGCAAAGTGGTCGTCGGCGTCGGCGCAACAAAGAAAATCGCAGCGCCCGCCGGCAGCGAGCTTGCCCTCTCGCACGACGGCAAAAAACTCCTTTACACCCGCGACGACTCAAAGACCCGGCCCGAACGCACCATCGTGCTTTACGATTTCGATACCGGCCGCTCGAAGGATCTGATCCACGGCCTGGTGCGCCGCGCGTTCTGGTCGCCCGACGACACCCGCGTCGCCTTCCTCAATTTGCAGGATCAGAAGTGGCAAGTCTGGACGTTACAAATCGCCGCTCCGGAAACGCCCACGCCGCTGTACACCAACGACGTCAGCTCCCTGCACGGCTGGAGCGATGCCCACAACCTCCTCGCCAGCGACCTGGAGAACGCCTACTGGATCGGCGAAGATGGCGGGGTCGTGCTCCGGGTCGCGCTCAAAGAAATCTACGGCACAACCTTCCAGATCATGAGTTCGGACACCTTCCGCACCAATCCCATCAACCCGAGTTTGTTGCTGGTCTCCGCGAACTACGAGACCGCTCGCGCCGGCGCTCCCACGGACGCGAACTCCATTGCGGCAGGATTTTTCTACTACGAGTTGCGCTCGAAGCGCCGCGTCGTCCTCAGCCAGACCGACGAGTGGGGCCGCGCAGCGGAATGGTCGCGCGACGGTGTGCAAATTTTCTACACGCGGCGCGCTTCCGCAACTGCGTTTAACACCTACCGCATGTTTTGGGATGCCAGCGCACCTCGCAAATATGTCGATGGCATGGAGTTCGTCGTCGGGAAGTGAACTCCCCGGCGCCGGCCTCGGCCCCGCCCATTTGTTAGCAGCAAATCTCTCAACTGTCCTGAAGGACAGCGTAGCCGATACGCTTCTAGTACTAGCGTTCTGAAGTCGCTGCTCTTCGCCGCTCGCTATACTTCCACAATGGCGATATCCACCTCCTTCGAGCAGCGCCAAGTTGGCATCCTAGTTCTCGATGACGATGCGCAGGGACAAACCGCTCTGCGGCAAATTCTAGACTCCGAAGGCTGGCGCGTCCGCATCGTCCCCGATACCAAGCTGCTGCTCGCGGAGCTAAGAACTGGCGAATGGTCGCTGGTCATCGCCAATGTGGCCCTCACGGGTCTCGACAGCGCTTCCTTCATCACCCTGCGCGAACTCAGCAGTGTGGCCCCGGAGGAAGGAGGCCGTATCCGCACCCTCTACTTGGTTCCCGAGACGGCCGGAAGTCAGTTCGTAGGCCACCTGGAATTTGCGCGGCTCCCCTATGTCGTCAGGCCCTTCCATTTGCACGACTTTCTGGAAAAGGTCAGCGACCTTCTGGTGGAGATCAAGGCCATTGAGGCCCCACTCCGTCAGGTGCGCCATGAGTACGGCGATATGCGCAAGAAGAAGGGGCAGGCTGCTCGCGCCACCTCCATGTTCGCCTCCCGCGACTCCTCCTTCTGCTACACCGACGAGGAACTCGCCGAATACGAGCGCCAGGAAACCGAAGCCTCCAAGAACCGGCGCAATAGGCCTCGCACCAACCTAGGCGACCCCGGCACCCGCTAGCCCGCAAGGCATCTCTCGTTTTTCCGCCCTCTTCTCTGTGACCTCTGCGCCTCGGCCTCTGTGATCTCTACGTTAAGTAGTTTCCTCTTTTCTCAGTTTTTCTCTTTACTTCCTTACTTCTTTGTCTCGTCGTCTTTATCTCTGCAAGGAATCTCCGTCTCCTCGTTCTAACCCCGAGTGAGTCCTCATCGCTTCACGCACAGGAGGCTGTCATGGAACGTTCGTTCTTGAATGCCATCGTTAGCGGTCTGCTCGGCATCACCACGCTAGGAGGCCTAGCCTTTGTCTGGGCAACCCCCGGCTCATCCGGTGCCCCACCGCGTCCGGAAGGCGGCTGGCGTCTTCTCGATCCCGTCAACTACGAAAACATCTCCGTCTTCCCCGTTGTCAGCGCCTCCACCCAAGACACCAGTGCATTCCTCACCCTCGACGAAGGCCTCTCAAGCGGCGAAGTCCTCGTCAGCGAACAGGGCGCCGCCGGCCTCGCCCGCACCCGCGATGGCCGCCCCGTCGTCATTCCTCAGTACAACAACACCGGCGCTTCCGTGAACCAACTCGTCCTCGTCAACCGTAGCAAGCGACCGCTTCTGCTCCTCGCCGGCGAGCTCGTCAGCGGCGGCAAGCAAGACCGCATCATCGCCAAAGACCGCATCGTCGCTCCCGGCGCCGACCCTCTCCCGCTCGACGTTTTCTGCGTCGAGCACGGCCGCTGGTCCTCCGGCTCGCAATTCAACGCCGCCAAAACCATCGTCCACCCCAGCGTCCGCGAGCAAGCTGCTCTCAAACAAGACCAGCAGGAAGTCTGGTCCGCGGTAACCAGCGGTTCTACTGCGCAGGCAGCTCCGGCCGCACCCGAAGCGCGCCTCTCCGCAAGCGCCGTCGCAGAGGCCATCACGGTGGAAGCCCCCACTCAGTCGTATACCAAGATTTATGAGAAAGGCCGCGTCGGTGGTTCCGTCGACGAATTTGTCGAGCAGGTACAGAAGCGCTTCGCGCGCGCCACATCCAACCTAAAAGGTGAGCACGTTGTCGGCGTAGTCGTCGCCTATGGCGGCGAAGTCGCTTGGAGCGACATCTTCGCCTCCGCCGACCTCTTCGATCGCTACTGGAGCAAACTCCTGCGCAGCTATGCGGTCGAAGCCCTCGCCCGCCCCACGCTGCGCGAGACCGCCTCGTCAGACGACGCCCGCGAATTCCTCCGCCGCCTCAACGGCCGCGAAACCCAAGAAAGCGAGCCCGGCGTTTACCGCTGGCGCGAAATCACCCAAGGCAAGCTCGCCCTCATCGAGCTCGACGCCCTCCAACCCAAACCCATGACCCTCCATCGCCTGTTGCTGCACCGCACCAGCTGAGGCGATCTGCTCAAAAACCGTAGGGGCGCAGCACTGTGTACCCTGAGCCTCGAAGCGCTGCGCCCCAAACGCTACACCGTTAACCCTGACTACTAACCCCGACTGCCTAGCCACTGCCGTTAGCGTATCCTTCGATCGATTCACTCTCGCGTTCCACTCCCAACTACAATCTCGAGCGGTAGGTTCAGTTCCTTGCCGTCCCAGAATTTCCTCAGCGCCGCCACACTCTCCGCGATCACCTCGGCCTTTGTCTGCGGCGTGAGTTGTTCGATCAGCGGCCGGAAGGGCGCCGCCACTTCACTGAACTGCTCCCAGTACGCCTCCAGCGTTCCCGTCCATCGGCCGGACAAGGCCCGCGTCTCCTCCTCCACGTTGCGGAACCCCGTCGCTTCCATCTCTCGCCGCAGCCTGCCGCGTTCGCCAAACATGAATAGATTCGGCGCGTCCGGATCGGGCGGAGGCATCGACACATATTTCAGCAGCACGCCTGAGGTCGCCGCAAAGAAGGGCTGCTCTTTCGGTCCCCAGGCAACGAACGTAGCGCGCCCGCCAGGCTTCAACACCCGCAAGCATTCTCGCAGCGACTTCCCAAGATCCGGAAAAAACATGATGCCGAACCGGCAGGTCAGGGCGTCATACGACGCATCCGCGAACGGGAGCGACTCCGCACTCGCCTCCCGGAACTCCATGTTCGCGAGCCCCTTTTTTCGCGCCAGTTCTTCCGCGAGCGAAATCATTCCTGGGCCCAGGTCCGTTGCGGTCACGCTTCCCGACGGGCCAACTTTCTCCGCCACGGACAGCGCCGGATCACCGACCCCGCTGGCCAGATCGAGCACGCGCATGCCCGGCCGAAGCCGCGCCGCCTCCAGAAGCGCCTCCGTAACCCCGCGCGTAAGAGTCGCAATCTCGCCATGCCATTTCCGCCAGGCCGCGACGGTTTTCTCGTCGGTCCACTCCTGCTGAAGATGCTCGCGAAACTTTTGCAGCTTGGCCATCTCAGGTGAACTCATTTGCATCCTCCCAGTAGCGTGGCACAGACTCAGTCCGCGCTCATCATACGACATCCCGCCGCACCTTCTCCGCCTCCGCGAACCTCAGCGCCCTCAGCGCCTCCGCGTTATCCTTCCTCCGATGCGTTGAAGTCCGCACCGCCGTCGATCCGCCGAACCACGCTCTTATCCGCCGTCCGTTCCAAAAGTCCCGCAACCGAATCACCCCACGACGGATGCCGCAATCCCGCCGCAATCTCCGCCAACGGCACCAACACAAACCGCCGCAAATGCATCCGCGGATGCGGCACCTGCAACTCCGCCGTTTCAATCGTCTCCGCGCCGTAAAGCAAAATGTCCATATCGATCGACCGCGGCCCTTTCGCGATCAACTTCTTGCTCCCCATCCCCCCCTCAATCCCACGCAACGCCCGCAATAGCTCCAACGCCGGCAATTCCGTCTCCCCCTGCACCACGCAATTCAAAAACCACCCCTGCTCCAAATAATCCACCGGCTCCGTCTCATAAATCGACGACACCCGCCGCACTCGCACGCCCGCCCCCGCCAGCGCCGCAATCGCCCCGCGCAGATTCGCCTCGCGATCCCCCACGTTCGACCCCAGCGAAAGATAAACGGCTTGCGCAGACATAAGGGGGACATTGCTGGTCGTAAGAGGACTTGTCAACCGCCAATGGAGAAAACTGGTTTTTGCCGCGCTGCCATAGACAGAACTTTGGCCCGCACAATCCGGTTCTGCCATCTACAAGTGCGGCGTGTTTCGACTCGTCCTTCCGTACAGGTACCCACTTCGCAATCGCGGTGTTTTCTCGTCCCTGAGCGGCCCGGTCGTCTCCTAAACTAGTAGCAGCAATGTGGGAGGAGACGCCTAGCGTGATAATTGTCTTCGCGGAGTTCAGCCTCTTACGCCGGTACTCGGAGTGTTGGCGCTCGTCATTTCTATTTCCACCGCAACCACGCCGGCTCCCAGCGCTGCGGGTGACTCTGCAAAAACACCCTTTGCTAAACGCCCTTTTGCAAAATAAATGATGCTCCATGATCCAAACCAACAAACGACCTAGAGCCAAGAAGTATCGTAAAGAGCGCGCCGTTCGCCGCTGCCCGTTCGTCGCCGCGGCGGAGGTGACCGACCTGCGCTCGGGCACTCGACTCTCCGCGCGAACCTCCGAACTAGGCCTCGGCGGCTGCTACATCGACGTGCTAAACCCGCTCCCCTTGGGCGCGGCAGTCCAGTTGAAGATTGTCAGGGACCAGGGCGTCTTCGAGACCCCAGCCAAGGTCGTCTATTGCGACCCCAAATTCGGCATGGGCCTAGCCTTTTCCGAAATGGCGCCCGACCAGCGCTCCCTCCTCGAAACCTGGCTGGTCGAGCTCGTCACCCAGCTCCACCCCGCTCTCTAGCTTCCCAACGAACCAGCCATCTGTAGCTCAGGGCGACTCTTCCCCATCCCGAGCCCCTGAGGCTTTCTCTGCTCCTCCCCGCTCCCCCAAAAATATGTAGGGGCGCACTTTAGTCCCCGTTCGCTTTGTCATCGTAGCGCTAGGATGGTTTCGTTTAGTCGCCAAAAAAAAGCGGCGGTGGCTAACCGCCACCGCCGCGTCCGTTTGCCTGCCGGAGAACTGGCTTCAGTTCCCCGAGACTTGCGTGTCCTGTGGTGCCTTCGACAGCTCCTTCTCGACTTGCTTCGCATACACGAACTCGTGGCCAATGGTGTGGCCGGAATAGAACCACGCCACCACCACCTCGGGTTCTGTCACCCCTCGCTTGGCCAATGTGAAGGCCGGGGGGTTGCTGGTGCTTTGCGAACGCTCGCGCGAAATCGTGTTCAGAATTCCGTACGACCTGGACCTGTCGTTGTTCAGAATCTGTACCATTTGCGGATTTCTCTCGTTGACCAGCACGAACCAATAGGTTCCCGCCGGCAACACCTGCCCCGGAATCTGCACCGGCCCGCTGAAGGTCACCTGAATGGCCTGATCGGCCTCATCCGCTCGCACCGTTCCCACCGTCAGGCCGGACGCCAGCACCAGCGCTGCAACCGCTACCATCTTTCGTACGTTCAAAACTTCCTCCTCTTGGATATTTGATGGCGGCAATACATCTCTTATTCCGCTCACTCAGTATGATGCGCACCCCTCCAAGCTGTTAACGCCAAAGAATTTATGAGGAATATCGTCAATTTTGCTCCACGCCCCGGATGCGTCTGTCCCGTTGCCATCGGGAACGCTGTCCTCTCGCAAAACCGTCGAGGCATGGCTTCGGCAACGCCGTAAGTGCTCGCGCCTTAATTAGATTTCAGCCGTTGAAAGCAACCGATGTACGTGCACCTGTAGCGGCCGCCGACCGTGGCGGGCGTCTTTGGGTTTTTCCGCAAACGGTTTGGTTCCATCTTAAGAGGCCAAATTCAGCCGGCCACCGTCCAGCGCCTTGTACGTATGACATGATATGTACAAATATGTAGGCACACGAATACATCAACTGGAAAAGGAAGATCTATGAGGAAAATCTCTAGGAAGCAAGCAAAGGAACTGGCAGCCCTGGCGCGCATGCCGGACGAACAAATCGACCTATCCGACGCACCGGAAGTCCGCGACTGGAGAAGCGCCGTGGTCGGCAAGTTCTACCGCCCCATCAAGACGCCCGTGACCATCCGCGTCGATGCCGACGTCCTCGCCTGGCTGAAGCGCCAAGGCCGAGGCTACCAGACCCGGATCAACAAGCTCCTCCGGGAAGCCATGGAAGCAAAGCCTCGCCGCAGAGCCTAGTAAAAGGGACGCGCGTCCTGCCAACTTCCTCGGAAACGCAAGGGACCTACCACTCGCTAAGATTACGAAACTTATTAGGCCATTGTAGTAAACTGTCCGCCATCCTAGCTGCTCTGCCTGCGCAGCATATTCCTGTGATTAGAATAAACCTCCTCGGCCAGACGCGCCCTAAGAAAGAGCAGAAAGCTTCGGGCGTATCCAGGTCCGCCAAAGCGAGCTTTGTCCCAGATAGCCGTCCCAGCTTGAGAATGCTCGCGGACGTTGCGCTATCTGAAGACGCAGCCGATCGACTTGGATTTAGGCCATTCGCTGATGCGATCGCTGGAGTAATCGACAGCCCAAAAACTGCAACGCCTCTAGTCATGGCCATTAACGCCAAGTGGGGCGCCGGGAAAACGACACTCGGCCAAATGATTAAGCGTCGGCTTGAGAGTAAGCCCGCAGCCGACGGGTCATCCCCTCACGTTACTTGCTGGTTCAACGCGTGGATGCATGACGATTCTCCGAGCTTGGCGACGTCTCTTGCAGCAGAGGTCGCTCAGGCGGCTAATCACTCGAGGGCGTGGTGGCGCCGCTTCTTCGGTCCGTTGCCGTCCAGCTTGAGTCCCGCCAAATCAAAAAGCATTCGGCGGGGACTCCTATATCTTGCGTTTCTGACCATGATTGTGGCGGCCTACATCTCAGTTTCCCTTCGGCTGGGCTACAGTCTCGCAGATATCGCTAAGCTTGATCCGCGTGTAATCAAGTCCTTCACAAGCCTGCCAGGTAACGCTTATGCGGCCGTTTTCATCGCGTTTCTGGTTCTCCTTTTTCAGTCAGCGACGGCGATACTACCCGTCGCAAAATCCGTCGGCGAGTTTGTTAGAGATCCTGGGTCTACTGCCAAGACTGCATCGATGCAGGACGTTCAGCGGCAACTCGGGAGGTTAATCAAGCAAGCGACCCCGAAAGGAAGCAAATTCGTCATCTTCATAGATGATCTTGACAGGTGTCGCCCGCCACGCTCCGTCGACTTGCTAGAGGTGGTCAATCAACTACTCAATCATCCTGGGGTTGCGGTGATGCTAATGGCCGACATGCAAGTCGTAAAAAGGTGCGCCGAGATCAGATACAGAAGCCTAATGAGAGAAGGTCATGACCGGGCCGAAGCGAAGTCTCCGATGCTCTCGGCGACGTACGGGTGGGACTATCTCCAAAAGGTCATCCAACTACAGTTTGATCTTCCAATTTGTCCCGTCGACTCGATTCGCCGCATGATCTCCGGTCTTTCGAAAGAGCTTCCCGAAGAAGAGCAAGGGTCACTACTCAGGGCTATTTGGCGAGGTCTCACTTCTAAGTTTCAACGCTTACTTTCCAGGGTTCTCAGGTCCCCGCGCCTGCTGCTTATCAGCCTAGGATTCGCTTCAGCAGGGATTCTCTTAATTCTACCACTCCGGAGGGGGTGGTTTATCGGTCGTGGACCGTTTGTGAGGAGCACCCTTGAGTTCGTTGCTAGCTTCATCTTGGGGATCACTTCTTCGGTCATGGTCGGGTACTGCGTCGAAAGATTTAACACTTTCAGGCGCCGCCGCCGAATAGATAACCAGATCAGAGCGAGGATTTCAGCCGGCGAACGCGACTTTTCGCAGGTAGAGGCCGCTGTCAAAGAGCTAAATCCTGTTTGGCGGAGCGATCCGGTGGTTGAGGGTCTTCTGAGGGAGCGTTTGCAACGTTATCTCGAGGACGAATCAGAGCTCCAACGCGAGGCAGAGGACGAGGTCATGCAACACCTCGAACCTTTGCCCCGACACGCTAAACGCTTGCTGAATCGCTTGCGGCTTCTGCTCTTCATTGCTCATGAGAGAAAGATATTTGGCGGCGAACCGACACTTTCAGCGCGTCATATCGGCAAGTGGGCCGTTCTCTGCGAGCGCTGGCCTGAGCTAGCCCTTGTGATAAGCAGGGACCCCGATGTGATGAAACTGCTCGAAGATCCCACATCACATGACGGCGCTGTCATGAACCTCACACCCCACTATCGTAACGATAAAACGTTGCAACAATTCTGCCTTTCGGACATTGAGACAAGACTGGCACCAGTCATGGAGAGAATCGTTCAGTTTAGGTCCACAAAGAGCTAGTGCTCCGGCGGGGTGGCAGACCCCAGCGATCGAGATCGGCGGTGGCGCGTCCTTGCAGTTCTTGCGAGGAGGTGGCGCACCTTCCTCTCTCGTGCTTCTCCTTTAGGCCGCATGACGACGAAATTATACCATTATCGTAGTTTACAGAAAAGTATCTACGTGGAGCGGGGTGGCCTACCCTTGCGGGCTTTGGTTTTACAGGGGTGGGTCTTTCTTTCTACTGGCTTTCCCTGAATTGCGGAACTATCGATCAAGATCGGAATATCATTGAGCATGCCCAGCGTCCCTGCCAGCGGTATAATGACTTCATGACTCGGCAAGCTCTCGAGTTGCTCCAGAAGGCGCTTTCTCTATCCGGCGAGGAGCGTGCAGCATTGGCCGGTTCTCTGCTTGAGAGCCTCGACGTCACGGTAGAAAAAGGGGCCAAGAACGCATGGGACCAGGAGATCGCCCGCCGCATCGCGGACCTGGACTGCGGCAAAGCAAAGACCGTTCCATGGGAAGAAATTCGAGCACGGATTTCCTCCAGACTCACTGCCGGGAACTAAGGACGATTCCGTTCCAGTACTTAGAAAATGCCTTGACTCGGGAGTACCTAATGGCGTATACTTCCTTTGTCTTCAGGAGGAGAAGACTTAGGAGTCTACCTCCTTGTTCGCACAACCGATCCGCTTACGCCAACCGCTCCGCTGCCCAGCGTCCCCACCGCTTGCCTTCTGTAACCTACGCACTCTTTGCACACTTCTCCCCCGTTTCCCCTCTAACCCCTTTAGAATCCACTCTTACGAGAAATGCGCCGGAATGCCTCAATTTTTCCCCAATTCTTCGAGCGTAACCCTTTTAGAATCAATCCGTGATTTTGCTAAGTCCTTTAGATCGCACTCTTACGAAAAATGCGCCTGTAAGTCCTTTAGAATCCGCTCTTACGAAATGATGGGATTTGAAGTCTTTTGGAATCATACTCTTGCAAAAAAGGTGGGGGGAGGGCCGTTGTGGTCAACCTGAACGCTCACTCTGCTTCGACGACGGGGCGTGATCGCGGGATCTCTCCTCCACCAGTCACCAACCACGAGTCACTAGTCACATCGCCATGCGTGTCCCCAGTCGCACTCTCAGAACAATCGTGGCTGGCGCTTCGGAAGCTCCCTACCGAAATACTCGTAGGCCCGCGGGGTGGCGACCCGGCCGCGGGGAGTGCGGTCGATCATGCCGATCTGCATCAAGTACGGCTCGTACATCTCTTCGATGGCGTCTTCTTCTTCGCTGAGCACGGCTGCGAGCGTGCCCACGCCGACCGGGCCGCCGCCGTACTTGTCGAGCAGCGCGATCATCAAGTTGCGGTCTACCTCGTCGAGCCCATTCTCATCCACGCCGAGCATGGCCAGCGCTTCCTGGGCCACCGCTCGGGTGATTCGGCCCGCCGCGCGGACTTCGGCAAAATCGCGGGCGCGGCGCAGCAGGCGGTTGGCCACGCGTGGTGTCCCGCGGCAGCGGCGGGCGATTTCTTCCGCGCCGCCTTCGTCCATCTCGATATTCAGGATTTTCGCCGAGCGATGAATGATGATCAGCAGGTCTGCCGGTTCGTAAAAATCCAGGCGGTGCACGATGCCGAAGCGTGAGCGCAGCGGCGCGGTGATTAGTCCCGCGCGCGTCGTGGCCCCGATCAGCGTGAAGTGGCCCAGCGGAAACGGATGAATCCGCGCGCCCGGTCCCTGGCCGATGATTAGGTCCACGCGAAAATCTTCCATCGCCGGATACAGCACCTCTTCCACCGCGGGCTGCAAGCGATGAATTTCGTCGAGAAAGAAAACTTCCTTGGCTTCGAGCGATGTCAGAATCGCCGTCAGATCCCCCTTGCGCTCCAGCAGCGGCCCGGCGCTGGTCTTGATCGGCACGGCGAGTTCGTTCGCGATGATCTGCGCCAGCGTGGTCTTGCCCAGCCCCGGCGGACCGTACAGCAACACGTGGTCCAGCGCCTCGCCGCGGCTCTTCGCCGCCTGAATGGCAATCTCGATGTTTTCTTTGACGCGCTTCTGCCCGATGTATTCGTCCAGGCGCTTCGGCCGCACGCTCACTTCAATGCGCGCGTCCTCGTCATACGCCGCGCCAGACACAATGCGATCGTGGGGTCCCTGCGCCATCATGCGTTTTGCACTCGCGTCCGCCATTCTCTATTCTTCTCTGCGCTTCCCCTGCGCGCTCGGCGTCTCAGCGTTATCGTTTCTAGTCCTTGCTCTACGCCCCCGCGCGAGTCGGTCGTCCCTTTGGCGCGCTCAAGCCTTGCAGCGTCGCGCGCAACAACTTCTCAAAATTGGTCGTCCCCATTCCGCGCTTCGCTTCCGCCACGGCGCCCTCCGCCGCGCGCGCGTCATATCCAAGATTCACCAGCGCGGATACCACGTCCGCTTCAATCCCTGCGGGAGACGACGCCGCCGGCCGCTCAGCCTCCACGGTCACCGCATCCAACTTGTCCTTCAGCTCGACGACCATGCGCTCCGCCGTTTTCCGTCCCACGCCGGGAATCCTCGTCAGCCGCGCCAAGTCGCTGCCGCGAATCGCGGGCACCAGCTCTTCGACGCTCATCCCGGACAAAATCTTCAGCGCCAGCGAAGGTCCCACGCCGGACGCCGACAGCAGCATCTCAAAGAAATGTTTTTCGCGCGAGGACAGAAATCCATACAGCGACAGCGCGTCTTCGCGCACATGCGTATGGATCAGCAGTGTAACTTCGGTATGAAGCTCGCCGAGCGCGGCGTACGTCGAAAGCGGCACCTGCACGACATATCCCACGCCGCCCACATCCACAAGAACCTGGTTCGGCCGCTTTTCCACCAGCCGCCCGCGAAGCTGCCCAATCATCGCAGAAGAGTATTCAGCAGCGAAGCAATCGTGTCAACGCATGGCGCGGTTCAGTTGTTTCGGCGACCGGTGGAGTCGCGGTTGAGTTGGTCGAGGTTTTCGCGGGCCAGCTCGTTGTTGGGGTTGAGGCGGAGCGCGCGCTGGTAATGGAGGCGGGCTTCCGGAAGGTTTCCGGTTTCGGCGAGGGCGCTGCCGAGGTTGGCTTCGGCGTTGGTGTCTTGGGGATGGAGGCGAACGGCGGCGCGGAAGTGGCTGAGGGCTCCAGCGAAATCGCCCTGGGAGGCGAGGGCGTTTCCGAGATTGTAGTGAGCGTCGAAATAGTCCGGCCGGGTCTTGAGCGCGGCGGTTAGATGTGGAATAGATTCTTCGACGCGGCCAGCGGCGAGGAGCACGGCGCCCAGCGCATTGTTGGCCGTGGCGTGGTCCGGGCGAATGCGCACCGCTTGCGTGAATTGCGCGATGGCTTCGGCGAGTGCGCCTCTGCTCTGCAGCAAGGCCGCGAGATTGTAGTGGGCTTCGAAATCTTCGGGATTTTTCTGGAGATTGTGGCGTGTCAAGGCTTCCTGGATGAGCGCGCGGGGATCGACCGTGGCGCCGGGAGAATTCTGCGGCAAGACTTGCAGCCAGAGGTGCGCCATTTCGTCGCTGGCGCGATTGCCCGCGAGGACGCGCTGCGGCGGATGATTCGGGTTGAGCGCGTTGTCCGATGAATTGTCATACGTGAAGTGCATCGAGATGGTGGTGCCTTTGGGCAAAGACATGGGTTGGGCGTAGCGATAGACGGCCTGCCAATTCAGATTCCAGCTGCTGATGTGAATCAGCGTTTTTGTGGTTCCGTCGGGCAGCATCGCAACGGCTTGCAAATCTTTGCCGAGGTAGTGGGCGTGAGGATAAATCGCCAACAGATCGACGTCGACGGGCAGAGTGAAATCATCGGTGACGAGGAAATTCTTTTCACCGGGTGGAATGTCGAGCATGCGGTCGTTTTCCATTTGCAGCAGGATGGGATGCAGCGTTGCGGGCTTGTCCGTGAAATACAGTCCCAGGCTTGGCTGAATGGTTTCCGGTTTTCCCGAAGGCTGGAGGTGGGCGTTGAGCACCAAGTCGGTGTCCTTGTCCAAGCGCAGGGCCATGCCGTCCGGCTCGACGTAGGGGACGGAGCCAGGCTTCCAGAATAGAAAATGGCTGTCGGGATCAAAGACCTCGGATTCGATGGTGAGCTCCATTCCGCTGAAGCCCGCGCCGGGTTCTTTTTCTTGATGACGGGCGGTCTGTTCACGATCGACCAAAACGTTGGCGTGATGGACGAGGCGCTTGTCGCCGGGGCGAATCTCGATAGCCTTTAACCAGCGAGTGCGATCCACCGGAGTGCGAAAAATGAAATTCCAATAGGAATCCGTGCCGCTCGCCGGAAGCAGGAAAGGCTTCTGGGCTTTGACGATGACGTCGGGCTTGCCGAGTTGCCAGCCTTCGACGAATTGGGGCGGCGGCGGGAGATCGGCGGGATCGCCTTCCAGCGCGCCCTGATCGACCCACGCTTGAATGCGGGCGAGTTGTTCTTCGGAGAGGCGCAACTCGTCGGCAAAATTTGGATCGCCGGGCTCGGGAAGCCAGGGAGGCATGAGGTGTTTTTGGGTGACCGCGACAATTTGCCGGGCGTGCAATTTCGCATCCGAGTAAGTGAGGAGCGGGAAAGGGCCGGCTTCGCCGGGCCGGTGGCACGCCGCGCAAGAACGATAGAGGATTGGCGCGATGTCGCGATTGAAGGTTATTTGCTGCGGCGCGTTCGCAGGCGGCGCAGATTGGCGTGTGGCTGCATGCCGCGCCGCGGCGGTGGCGGATACGAGCGCGAACACGAGCGAGCATCCCGCAAGAGCTTGTGACGAGCGCGTCATTCCAGGTCCGAGATGTAGCATCCGACGGCGGGGGTCGCATCGGCTGACAAAGTTTTGCCGTTGATGGCGGCTTGGATGGCATCGTCTAGCTCGTGCGTGGTGGGAGCGTTGCGGGCGCGGCCAAAATCTTCGTAGAGATTGTCGATGCGGCCGTGGTAGATGAGGCGGCGGTTGACGTCGAACACCGCTACTTCCGGCGTGATCTGGACGTGGCTCTGCTTGACCAGCGCGTGTTGCAGATCGCGGAGCGCGGGGAGTTGGTAGCCGAAGTCTTGCTGGTGCTTGCGGATCATCTCGGGCGATTCGGCTTTGCTGGGGTAGACCAGCCAAAACGCGGCGCGATCGAGATGCCGCGCGCTGAGGCGCTGGATCGTGGGGGCATAGCGATTCGAAACCGGGCAATCCGTGCGCACAAAAACGAGCACAACCACTTTACCGGGCGACGACTTGAGCGGATCGACTGGATTTCCGGTGAGATCAACAGCGCTGGCCTGCGCGCCGATCGAAGTGGTGAAGGAAGGGAGGAAACACGCCGCTGCAACAACGATGGAGAGGGTCAGGACCAGGCGAAAATTTCGGAAGGCGTGGCAACAGGGGGTCATACGTGCCCGCACCCCTCGGGCCCTGCGAATCTTACTGCGGTGCCGAGAGCTTGTCTATTTCGGCTCCGTAGTTCTTCGAAGAGCTACTTATCTGGCGTCGCTGTATGTGGATCTCGCCACCGGGACCGGTGCGTATTGGCGATGAAAGCCCAGGAACCTTACGTCGCATTCGTCGCAGCGATACGGCCAGACGAACAGAAGTGGATAGAGAAAATGTTCGAGGAGACCTCTCCGAGTCGAACGCCGCACGCGAGAGCTCTCGCATTGCGGGCACTCATTCATTCTCTTCGCAAATATGAGCTGCATCGGTAGTTCAGCGACCTCTCCCCTGTATAGCACTGGGGTTTGGCGCCCCGAGTGAGGCAAAACCTACGAGGTTCCAGAGAAGCATTAAAAAGAAGGGGTCGAGCGGCAAACAAAGAAGTTGACTTCCCGGATAAACAGGCGCGGCTGGGTCAGCGAAGTTGGCCGGGTTCGATGCCTTTTGCGCGGGCGGCGTCAAAAACGGCGTCGAGGGCTCCCTGGATCTTGTTTTTCTTTTGCGTGAGAGTCCGGAGCTGATCGTCCACGGAGGCGGAGCTGTAGTTCATGTTCGTCTTTAGCCCGCCGGAACCCTTGGAGTCCCCTCTGCTGAAATTCTTCAAGTCGGCGAGCTCTTTGTCCACGCTGTCCAACTGAGCCTGCAATCCCAAGGCCTGCTGGCGGAGATTGGCGACGAGCCGGGGATCGACGGGCCTGTCGGGGGCGGCGCTTTTGGCTTCCGTCTTGGGAGTCGAAGTTTTTTGAGGGTCACCGACGACGGAGATGGTGCCGTTGGCATCGCCGAGATTCTCGTTGGTCCAGACTTTCTTTGTTTTCTTCGGCGCAGGCTTGGCCGCGTCTTGCGCGGGCGCCGGCGAAGCCGTGGGTGCGGGGTCTTGCGCTGGTGCGGGAGCTGCTGGGTCTTGAGACGGGGTGGCCGAGGCGGAGTCCGGGAACCTCGCAGCACAGACAAGCGGGGCAGCGAAGAACAGGATTACGAGCGCGAACGATCGGGACATAGCGACTCCTTGGCCGTAGCGCATTGGGACTGCTGCTTAACTCATCCAGTATAGGCGGGAAAGAATTAAGGGTCGGCGTTGACAGAACCGGGTTTGCCCAATTCGGCACGTATTGCGAAGAGAGCTTCCTTGGGCGGGCCGATGCGGCGGTACTGCGAATAGAAAGTGCGCTCGTGGACGCCGAAGCTCACAAACAGTCTGCGGCCGTCGAAGTCGTACTGAGAATAGGAGGGAAGCCAGGCGCCCGGAAGCATTTCGTAGCGCTCCTGCATGAGATGGCTGCCTTTGTAGATCTTGGCGAGGAAGCCACCGATGGAGATGTCCTCGGTGACTTCGACTTCCACGCGTGCGAGCTGGGCGGCGGCCTCGTCGATCCAGACAAAACCACGGACCTTGGCGAAGATCGAAGTGGAGCGAGAGGTGGCTTTGTAGGCGGGATTAGGCTCCATGCGGTATTTGGCAAGCATGCGGTCCGCGCGGGGTTCGCGAGCGATGAAGGTATAGAGGAAGGCGGTGCGGGTGGCCTCGATCAGTTCGGCGCGGTCTTTCTGTTTTTTTGCGATTTTTTCGTAGGCGTCGTGTTGGGCGTGGCCGTCTTCGGCGGCCCAGACGAGAGCGCGTTCGAGTTTTTCGAGTTCGGCGCGATAGGCGGCGGGGTCCACGGGTCTTCCATCGGGCCCGACGGGGATGCGATCGACGCCCGTTCCCGCGGGTACGGCGCGGGAGATCTTGACCTCCGGAGGGGCGCCAGCCGCTCCTTTGCGGGTTTCCAGGCGCTCGAGGCGCTCGCAGGTGGACTGTGCTTCGTCGTTTTTCTTCTGGTTGGCGATGACGCGATCTAGAAGCGTGAGTTTTTCCGCATCGGTCTGGGGAGCCTGCGATTGAGGCAGCTCTTGCGCGGGCAGGGTGGCCGCGCAAATACAGAAGAAAGCCGCAAAGAGAATGGGTGTGCGAGGACGCATGGTGGACGACTGTTGAAGCTCCGTCAGTGGCACCAGATTAGATTCCAGGCCGGCGTGGATTGTTGCATGTCGCCCGCCCGCGCCGGGCACCGGGGCGTCCATTTATTGTCTCATTGCCGTGCCGTCGTGGCGCGTGCGCGACGCAAAGAAGCAACTACTGCTTGGGCTTCTCGACTTGCTTTTGCTGCTGCTGCGCCTCTTCGGTCCATGGTGGAACGAT
Source organism: Candidatus Acidiferrum sp. (assembly GCA_041478205.1). Taxonomy (GTDB): domain Bacteria; phylum Acidobacteriota; class Terriglobia; order Acidiferrales; family UBA7541; genus Acidiferrum. Next base: position 759 of record JBGOVR010000101.1, on the reverse strand, counting down.
GCCGTTCATACGCGCGTAGGCGATGGACTGACCGAGGTGTTCGCCGGTGTGCCCGGTGATCATGACGAAGGAGCCGCGTTGCGTGGTCTGCTGGCCGAACATTTTCTGTGGTTTGTCCGCATCGGCGTCGTTGAGGGCGACAATGGCTTGGCGGAAATGCGCGAAGGAATCTTTCAGAGCCTGGACGATTTTCGGTTTATCGTTTGCGGCGGCGGTGATGGCCTTGGGATCGATGCCAGCCGGCGGCGGCGTGCCCAGGGCGCGGGCCAGGCCGTAATTGGCGGCAACGATGTGGGCATAAACCTCACCGATGGAGCGAACACCCTCGGCGGGCCGCCAACTGTATTTGTCCGCGGGAACCGCTTCGGCGAGACGGGTGAAGCGCTGTTCGTAGTAGGCCATTTCCTGGAGGAACTCGGCGCGCGGACCAGAGGTGGGAGCAGCGGAGGTGGCAGACTCTTCCGCAGGCTTGTCTTGTGCCGAAATGGAACCGATGAAAACGAGCGCGAGGGTCGCAACTATTGGAAAACACACGAGCTTACATCGCATGCGGGGATCTCCTGTCGTTCAGCCAGCGGGCAGGCAAGCTAGCTCCGAATCGATCCAAGACTCCGACGAACCCGGGTACAATTGCGAGCCGCCGGTAAGCCTACACCTTGGAGAGGGGCAAAGCAAAGAGGGGCATGGCGCGTCTAAGTAGGGTTAAAGGAAACGAATTGGCAGGCTTTTTCGTAATGAATAGAGAAGGCGGAGGTTTCG
>JBGOVR010000083.1:0-20241 GCA_041478205.1 Candidatus Acidiferrum sp. | reverse complement strand
GCCGCTGGAACAGTTCGGCTATGGCGATGTGACGCTGACGAGCGATCTCCACGAGAAGCAACTTGACCTACCTACACGTCACGTAAGGACCTGATGGGCAGGGCTCAATTGCGCAGTGGAATGGAAGCGTGAAGAAAGTTGTGGCCTGACGCTAAAGAGAAGGGGTTCACAATTCTATGAAGCTTCACAAAATCGTATTCGTGCTAGTGATAGCCATCTTGTTGTTGTCTGCCGGGATGCATTCTCAGGGCGCAAAGTCCGAGAAAAGCCCCTCCCCGGGGGCAGCCGAGTCCATCAAAGCCTTCCTGGGCCGTTGGGATTTGACACTGAAGGCACCCGATCGGGAATATCCCTCCTGGTTGGAACTACGCCAGGAGGATGGACAGTTGAAGGCCGAGATGGTAAGCCGTTGGGGCAACGCACGGCCACTTCCCAAAGTCGAGCTGTCGAATGGCCGCCTCACGTTCGTTTCTCCCAAAGAGGAGGAGGACCGGCCCAACGATATGGTTTTCGAAGGAACACTCGTCGGGAAGACGCTGTCAGGGACAACCACTGGGCCAAACGGAACAGCCTGGCAATGGACCGGCCAGAGGGCGCCGGCTCTGAAGAGAACAACTGCCCCGAAGTGGGGGAAGCCAATCCCGTTGTTCAACGGAAAAGATCTGACCGGGTGGAAGATGGACAAACCAGGTGCGGCGGTGTGGAAGGTCGAAAACGGAAATTTGGTAAGCCCTGGAGAGGGCCCTGAACTCATCAATGATTCCAAGTTCGAAGATTTCAAGTTGCATGTTGAATTCAACTGCGCCGCGGATTCCAACAGCGGCGTTTATTTGCGCGGCCGATATGAAGTTCAGGTGGAAACTAACTCCATCGAGGAACCAGCGAGTCACCACATGGGCGGCGTCTATGGTTTCTTGGCGGCATCGCCGGAACTTCCCCGCAAGCCGGGAGAATGGCAGAGCTTCGATATTACGCTGGTCGGACGATGGGTCACCGTCGCCCAAAATGGCCAGACGATTGTCGATAACCAGGAAATCCCGGGCATCACGGGTGGCGCCCTTGACAGCCACGAAGAACTGCCCGGACCCATTTACCTTCAGGGAAGTGAAAAAGGACACGTGGCTTATCGAAGTATCGTCATCGCTCCAGCGGAGAAGTAGCAGGGATCGGCACCCCCTCGGGAGTTTGTAACGAATCAGGCGCCCATTTCCGGGCGATCACGCTAACGCCGTGGAATGCAGCGATTGCAAAGGAGAAGTAAGAAACCACTATGTCCATCTTTCGGTTGACACGTCGGCGGTTGCGTTTTCGAACGAGCATCTTCGTTCTACTGATGTTTTGCCTCACTCAGGGGACGCCAGCGCAGACCCCAGAATTGTCTTCGACGGAAGTCGAGAAGCGAGCCAGCGAACTGCTCGCCAAAATGACCCTCGACGAAAAGCTTACCCTCATCGGTGGCATCAATGACTTCTACATCCAGGCCCTTCCGAGACTCGGACTTCCCGCTCTTCGCATGTCCGACGGTCCCTTAGGAGTACACGACTATGGCCCGACCACGGCGTATCCCGCAGGAATAGCTCTGGCCGCTTCCTGGGACACGGAACTCGCCAAGCGCGTTGGGGAGGCGATGGGCAAGGACGCGCGAGCGCGAGGTGTGAACTTCATCCTCGCTCCGGGGATGAACATTTATCGCGCTCCAATGAACGGCCGCAATTTCGAATATTTTGGGGAGGATCCTTATCTTGCGTCGCGGCTGGGGATCTCGCTGATCGAAGGGATACAAAACCAGGGAGTGATTGCGACTGCCAAACACTTCGCGGCCAACAATCAAGAATATGGACGCATGGACCATAGCTCCGATGTGGACGAGCGGACGCTGCGCGAAATCTATCTTCCGGCGTTCGAAGCTAGCGTCAAGGAAGCAAAGGTCGGCGCGCTGATGGACGCGTACAACCTGGTCAACGGCGTTTACATGACGCAAAACAACTATTTGAATAACGTCATCGCGAAGCAAGAATGGGGCTTCGACGGCATCATGATGTCAGACTGGGAGGCGACCCACGACGGAATCGCGGCTGCGAACGCGGGTCTCGATCTCGAAATGCCCTCGGCCCGGTTCATGAACAAGCAGACTCTCCTTCCGGCAATGCAACGCGGCGAACTCTCCCTCGCGACAATCGACGATAAGGTCCGGCGCATCTTGCGGAAAGCGGTTCAGTTTGGTTTTTACGGCCGCGATCAAACAGACACCACGATCCCGTTGTACAGTCAGCAGGGAAGAGACATCGCGCGAGAAGAAGCCCGTAACGGAATGGTTTTGCTTAAGAATGAGAATCACGTGCTTCCCTTGGATAAAAACAAGATCAAAACCATCGCCGTACTTGGTCCCAATGCCTATCCGGCGGTCGTTGGCGGAGGAGGAAGTTCGCTCACGAAACCATTCGGTGCGGTCAGCTACCTAGAGGGCATCAGCAACTATCTCGGTGAGAGCGCTCGAGTGGATTACGTTATCGAGGACGTGCCGTTGGATGAGATTGTCGTTGGTACGGAGTTCCTCACCGCTCCCGGCGCGAGCCAAGGATTGAAGGGAGAATACTTCAACAACGATTCCCTGCAAGGGGATTCCGCGCTCGTGCGCACCGATGAGAAAATTGACTTTCACTGGGGAGACGGAAGCTACGTGGACAACGGACCAGTCGATCGGTTCTCTGTTCGTTGGACGGGTTATTTCGTGCCCAAGACCGATGACGACTATAAGTTCTACGTCTCTGCCGATGACGGGGTCAGACTCTATGTCAACGATGAGCGCGTCATCGATGATTGGCAGCGTCACGGCGAAACACTGGATACCTACAACGCGCATCTGGATGCCGGCAAGCCTTACAAGATTCGCCTGGAATATTTCGAAAACGTGGGAACTGCGACCGCGCGGTTCGGTATCGCACCCGCGACACGCACTTTGGGAGACGCCACGAAGCGGCTAGCCGCGAAAGCCGACGCGGTGATTCTTTGCATGGGTTTCGACCCTTCCTCGGAAGGCGAAGGTGCGGACCGCACCTTCCGTCTCCCAGGCGGACAAGATGCTTTCATTCAGCAGATCGCCAGGGTCAACAAAAATGTCATCGTCGTCTTGACGGCGGGCGGCAACGTGGACATGACCCGATGGATCGACAGTGTGCCGGGACTCATTCACGCGTGGTATCCCGGCCAAGAAGGTGGCACGGCGCTGGCGCAGATTCTGTTTGGAGAATTCAGTCCTTCCGGCAAATTGCCCGCGTCGTTCGAACGTCGCTGGGAAGACAATGCAACCTTCGGTAGTTATTATCCGCAAAAGGGAGACAAGCGCGTCGACTACAAAGAGGGAGTTTTCGTCGGCTACCGGCACTTCGATCGTTCCGAGGCAAAACCGCTCTTCCCATTTGGCTACGGGCTTTCCTACACCACTTTTCAATACGGCAATTTGACGATCGCTCCGTCTTCCGCCGATGCGAATGCACCCATCACCGTGTCTTTCAACGTAAAGAATATCGGCGCGAGAGAGGGCGCGGAGATCGCCGAACTCTACGTTGGTGATTCCCATGCCAGTGTTCCACGTCCTGTGAAGGAGCTCAAAGGCTTCGCCAAAGTAAGCCTGCGCCCAGGTGAAACCAAGCGCGTATCGCTAAAGCTCGATCGCCGCGCCTTCTCGTTTTTTGACGTAAAGAAAGCGGATTGGAACGCAGAGCCCGGAGATTTCGCCATCCTTGTGGGTAGTTCATCAGCTAAGATCGAACTGCAAGGCCAATTTACGCTCATGCCCAGGCAGGAGAAGCGCTAGCACGGCTGTGCCGTGATCACCGGAGCGGTGGCCAAGAGACCGCTTACTACGGCGGGGAAAATTAGCCCTTGGTTGGTCTTAAGAATGTCGCAGGTGATCGCGGTCCACAAGGAAGCGCGTCATGGGATTCTCATGTGCTCCCAAGACGTCCGCGTGTTCTTCCGTTCGGGGGCGCAGTTGTTTCCCGGATGATGAGTTCCGGCGGCACGGCGAATTCCTCAGGGTAATCCTTGAAACCCTGCATGCGTTGAAGAAGTATGCGCGCGGCGGTTTCACCCATGTCGTGAAGCGGTTGGCGAATCGTGGTCAGACGGGGATTGTGATAGGCCGCGATGTTGATGTCATCGAACCCCACAATAGAAACGTCTTCCGGCACCCGCAGATTCGCGTCTTGGAGCGCGCGTATCGCGCCGATCGCCGCGATGTCGTTGAAGGAAACGATCGCAGTGAAACGCCGCCGATGCTGGAGCAACTGTTGAACAACCGGATAGCCAAGTTCGGGCGAGGTCAGATCCCGTTCGAGCTGGATGGTAAGCTCGGGACGAATCTCCAAACCCAGTTCGCGAGCCGTTGCGACGATACTTCGCCAGCGATCGCTGGAATCCGAACTGAACGGCTGTCCGCGCATGAAAGCCACTTGGCGATGGCCGAGCTGGTACAGGTGCCGAAGGGACAGCTCAGCCGCCCGTTTGTGATCGAGAACCACGTTGGTAACGCCCGGTATTTTCTTGTGCCCGGCAACCGCCACAACCGGGATCGGCAATTCGTGCTGCAGCGCCGTATCAATGGCAATGAGCCCCTCTGCCCCGCGCCCCATCAGCAATCGAGGATACTCTTCAATCATGTCGGGTTTGTGGCGGTGATGCGCGCTGAAATAAAAATAGCCTTCGCGCATCAAGTGGTCACCGATACCGCTCATGACCAAGGTGTGGTAACCGTCACTCAGTTCTGGAACAAGAACGCCAACGGTAAAGGTGCGCTGCTTGCGCAGCGAGCGCGCCAGAAGACTCGGTTGATAGTTGAATTTGCGTGCCGCTGCCCGCACGCGTTCGCGGGTCTCTTGCGGAATGGACCGCCCCGGCACGTTATTCAGCACCACGGACACGGTGGCAGGGCAGAGGCCCAGATAGTCAGCCAGGATCTTCAGGCTGACCGGCTTGTCACTGGAGTTGCGGGCCTTTTTGTGAGGCGCCATGGATGCGTCTGACCGTGGATCGACAGGTGTCTGCGAACCGTCGTCGGAAGACGTCATAAGGATAGCTCGAACGGCAAGTTCTGAGGTAGCCGGGGAGGGCCGGGGAACTCCGCCAGCGCGCACTGGGCGAACGCACCGGTCGTCACCCCGCAATGACAGCCTACATCTGGCACCAAAACCCCTAAGACAAACGTTTGTCTAGACAAGATCGAAAAAATTTCTCCTTGACAACTATATCTCAAATGTTGCCAAATGGCAGACAAATAAAGCGGTGAAGTCCTCTGGACAAACGATTGTCTTGCGCGCCGAGGCGCTGGGACGCTAATCCGAAGGCCGACCACCAAATCAGCCTTCCCTGGGACTCTCACCTGGTTGCCCCTTCCGCGCGGGATGCGTAACCGCGGAGATGGGCTGGTGGCCTGTTTGCTTGGGGTGCTTGCTTTTACGAGGTTAGGAGGCGGAGAAATGCGCTCGAATGGTCTTCTTTTTCGCTATTTTGCCATGACATTTGCGGTTCTGTTGGTTGCGGGTCTGACGTTCGGCCAGTCGGACCGTGGAACCATTGCGGGCACGGTTCTCGATAGTTCCGGTGGCGTCGTCCAAAACGCCACGATCATCGTTACGGGTACGGAAACAGGCGTGGTCTACCGCACCAACACCGGCTCCACCGGCGGCTACCGCATCCCAGACATGCAGATCGGTACTTACAACATCAGTGTCTCCTCCGCCGGTTTCAAGACCGAGCAAAAGACTGGCGTCATCGTGCAGATCAACAGCACCGCCTCACTCGATTTCACCTTGGAGCCAGGTGACGTAAAGCAGACCGTGACGGTCCTTGCGGATGCCCCGGCACTCCAGACCGAAACTTCTGATATCGGCACAGTCGTCGACAAGAAGCAGATCATGGAGCTGCCACTGGCTTTAGGTGGACAAGGCGTTCTGCGATCCCCAGAAGCCTTCGTGTTCCTCACGCCCGGTACTACGGGGCCAGGCTCCAATGACAGCAGCAACGGTGTTTTTGAGGCGAAACTAGGCGGCGGCCAGAACTTCGGTAACGAAGTCATCTTGGATGGAGCAAGCACCGCACGCGCCGACAGCGGCTCGGCCTTTGACCAGACCGCGCCTTCCGTCGAGGCTTTGGATGAGTTCAAGGTCACCACGTCAACCGTGCCGGCCGAGTTCGGCCGCACCTCAGGTGGTGTGGAGAGCTTCACAACGCGCGGCGGAACTAATACCTACCATGGGACAGCCTACGATATTTTCCGCAACGAAGCCCTGAACGCGAACTCCTGGTTCAACAATCTGCGTGCGAAGCCAAGAGATCTGGACCGGAAAAATGATTACGGCGGCACCTTTGGCGGCCCAGTTTGGATCCCGAAGTTGTACAACGGCCGGGACAAAACGTTTTTCTTCTTCTCTTGGGAGCAGTATCGCCAGACGCAGGGGTCTACCATTCCCAGCACCGTCCCGACCGCCGCTGAACGTTCCGGTGACTTCTCCGGTTTACTGGGTCCATCCACGGGAATCACTAACCCTTGCGACGGCACGCCGATTCTCCAGGGTCAGATATTCGATCCTTCCACGACAAAAACCGTCGCTGGAGTACAGTGCCGCACGGCTTTCCCCGGCAACAAGATCACCAATATCAGCACCGTCGCACAAAAGGTTCTGGCGCTTATACCGTCGCCGACCACCTCAGGATTCCAGAACAACTTTCTCTTCACCACGAACAATCCCGTTCTGTCCACCACGACGTCTTTCCGCATCGACCACAATCTCTCCTCCAAGAGCAAGCTGTTCTTTTCCTACAGCAGCCGGGACAATGAGAACATCAACGGAAGTCCGGCGTTGCCCAACCCGCTCGACACTACCTTCTTCTCGTCTTTTTTCACACACTACTTGCGGACGGGCTGGGACTATTTCATTAGTCCGACCCTGCTGAACCACTTGAACGTGGGCCTCAACCGCGTCAACAGCAATAGCGTTGCAACGTCCGTCAACGGCACCGACTGGGACTCCGCCATTGGTCTTTCCGGCGCTCATGGTCCCACGTTTCCGCCCATTGGGTTCAACAACGATACCCAGGGGTTGAGCAGTTTCGGATCGCCCAACGCCGACGACGATGTGGTTAACAGTCTCGTGGTAGCCGACAGCGTCTCCTGGACCCACGGGCGCCACAACTTCCGCTTCGGCGTGGATTGGCGGGCCTTCCAGTTTTCCGTCGTGGACCAGTCTCACCAGTCACCCAGCATAGGTTTCGATGTCGGTCAGACGGCGGCAGAACCCGGCCAGGGCAAGCTAGCCGGTGGCGATCCGTTCGCGAGTTTTCTCCTCGGTGCGCCGTCGAGCGTTTCTCTCGCGGTGCGCTCCAGGCAGCCGCGCTTCGTGTCCAACTATTACGCCGGGTATGTGCAAGACGATTTCAAGGTCAGCAGGAATTTCATGCTGAATCTCGGCCTTCGCTACGATGTCGAGACGCCTCGCCACGAATCGTTGGACGCTCAATCCGTCTTCGATCCTTTGGCCGTGAATCCGGGAGCCACAGGAGTGCTGGGCGCGCTGATCTTCGGTGGCAAGGGCCCAGGCCGCAGTGGCGGCAGCGCATCCGGGGCGCAAACATACCACAAGGACATTGCCCCGCGGCTCGGGTTTGCCTGGGCTCCGGACTCGCTCCCGCTGGTCCACCACGTGGTCTTCCGTGGTGGCTATGCCGTCTACTACGCGCCCCTCACTTATGGGGACTTTGGGCAGGCCCTGACGGACGGCTTTACGGCTTCGCCGAGCTTTAATTCTTCGGACAGCTTCACTCCCGCTCTGCTCCTTGATTCCGGCGTTCCCAGCTTTCCTCCTCCGCCAAATCTGGATCCCGCGCAGGACAACGGAGGAAGCGGCGGCGGCTTCGGTGGGATCACCTATTTGGCGCCGGGCTATGGGCGTCCCGGCATGGTGCAGAATTGGAGCCTGGAACTGGAGCACCAGGTGGCGCCCGACCTGATCCTGAGCGTCGGTTACATCGGCCAGCACGCCGCGCATCTGCGCTCGTCGCTGGCTCAAATCAACAACCTAAATCCCAAGTTTTTCAGCCTGGGCGACAATTTGAATGCCCAGATAACCAGCGCAACCGCGGCGTCGCTGGGAATCAGCGCGCCGTTTCCAGAATTCGCTACTCTTTACGGTCCGGGCAATATCTCACAGGCGTTGCGTCCTTTCCCGCAATATCAGTCGATCAACACCGACTGCTGCCTCGAGAATCTGGGGCAATCCACCTATAATGCCCTAGAGGCCAAGCTCGAACGCCGATTCCGCAACGGGCTGAACCTACTCGCCTCCTACACCTTCTCGAAAACGTTGACCGACGCCGACAGCGCCCTGCCCGCGTTTGTGACCTTCTCCGGCGGCGGCAGCGTGCAAAATTCCTATAACCTGAGAAACGAAAAGAGTTTGAGCTATCAGGATATTCCGCACACCTTCGTGCTCAGCTACATCTACGAGTTGCCGGTCGGCAAGGGAAAGAGACTCCTGAACAAGGGCGGCATCACCGACAAGGTGCTGGGTGGCTGGCAAGTCGGCGGCGTCCAGCGTTATCAGAGCGGCCAGCCGACGGCGTTCGGTTGCGCGACCGGCGTGCCGTCCTACGACGGCTGCGTTCGCTACAATCGCGTTCCCGGCCAGAAGTTGCTGAGTTCGACGGCGTCATCCTTCAATACGGGCAATGTAGTGCTGAACAGCGGCACGGGTTGCACCGAGGATTCCGCCACCGGTTTATTCACGGCCCCCGCGAATGCGGTCACCTATTTCAATTGCGCCGCGTTCCTAGATCCCAATGCCAGCGGACTCATCGCCGCTCGCGGATACACCTTCGGAAACATGCCTCGCATTACCGGCGAGGTTCGAACTTCGGGCTATGTCAACGAGGATTTCTCGATCATAAAACGCGTAAGCCTGTTCGAGTCGCATTCCTTGATTTTGAAGGCGGAGCTCTTCAACGCGTTCAACCGCCATACTTTCACCAGACCGGATACCGGCGTCCAAGACGGAACGTTTGGTGCCGGCTTTGGCACCATTAATAACCCCCGAAACGTGCAATTCACTTTGCGCTATCAATTCTGAGGTTTTTCGGGCTCGTCTGCATGCAGCGCGCCCTCCCCCGAGATGGCGCACGAGAAACCCGCACGCATCGGACGACAATCCTCCTGCCAGGTATTCTCTGGCAGGAGGATTTGCTTCTCAAGGACCCTTTTCCCTGGATTCCGGCCGAGGTGTAGAATCGGGACGTATCCAATGACAACGAACGCCCTCAGTTGCTGCGCGCTGCGAAAGAAGGCTTTCCTGACCGGCTGCTCGCGATATTCCAGGATGTATGTGGTGTGCAACTTCCTTTTTTTCTGCTTGCCTGGCCTTCTCTTGGCCCAGGGCCCGGCTTCCGACGATGAGTTCCGGCGGGCGTCGGAAGCCATGCGCGAGGGGAAGCTAGACGAGGCGGGTGATCGATTTGCCGAGATCGCAAGACGCTCGCCCAGTTTTGCGGAGGCCTACCTCAATCTGGGCTTGGTCCGCGAAGAACAGGGAAGAAGCGAAGAGGCCATCGCGAGCGTTCAGAAGGCGCTGGCGCTGAAACCCAGGCTGCGTGGGGCCAATCTATTTCTGGGAATCGCCGAATATCAGCTCAACCAGCTCGACAAAGCCGTCAGTGCGTTGCACAAGGAGACGGCTAACTATCCCATGGACGCTGGCGCGTGGATGTGGCTGGGCGTGGCGGAACTCGCAAGAGAGCGGCCCGAGGAGGCTGCCCAATCGCTGGACAAAGCCGCTAAGCTCGCGCCTGACAATGTGGATATTCTTTATCAGCGCGGCCGCGCTCATCTGCTCGTTTCCAAGAACAGCTACGCCCGCATGTTCAAGGCGGACCCTAATTCCTGGCATGTGCACCAAGTGCTGGCGCAGGCCGATGCGGAGTCCGATCGCTACGAAGAGGCCATCGCGGAATATCAGGTAGCCATCAAGCTGGCTCCGAACCAGCCCGGCCTTCATGAAGAACTTGGCGTGCAGTATCAAAAGGCAGGCAAGCTCGAGCAGGCCGAAGTTGAGCTCCGGCGGGAGCTCGAAATCGATCCGCACAACGTGCTTGCGACCTATAAGTTGGGGACGCTGAGAGTAGAATTAGGAGACGCGGCTCAGGGGAAAGCCTTCATCGAAGGCGCACTCACACAAAACCCGCACCTCAAAGATGCGCGGTACTACTTGGGCCGCGCAGAAATGCAGCTCGGGAACGACAGCGTGGCCATCGAGGCGTTGAAGCACGCCGTGTCCGAGGATTCAGATCCTGAGATTGTCCAGCAGGCGTGGTATCAATTGGGCATTGTGTACCGGCGGACGCATCGCGTGGCTGAAGCTCAGCAAGCAATGCAGATGTTTCAGAAATTGAAAGACGAAGAGGCAGAGCACCTGAGAGAGTCGCTTCAGAAAAAACGCGAGGCACAAGGTACGAACAACACACCTTCCGCGCCGCCCACGAACCGTTAGAATGCGGGCTCAGTTCACGCCTGCAATCAAGCCAGGAGGAACTTGCATGCCTCGATTTCGCGTGATTTGGATTGGAACGGCGGTCTGGCTGGCGGTGCTATGCGCACAGGCCAAACCAACCTCGCGTGAGGCAATATCTCCCATTCACATCGAGGTCGCGGAATCTTCCGAAGATCTCCACGAATCCCTGCAAGCCAAGCCCGCGCTGCAGTTTGCTTCCACCCGCGCGCCATTCCTCACCATCTCGGTTGACGACTCCGTGCGCTTCCAGCAAATCGATGGATTCGGCGCCTCGCTTACGGATTCCTCCGCGTGGCTGCTCTCCCACAAGCTCACCGATGCGCAGCAAAAAGAAGCCCTTGAAATGCTCTTCAGCCCTGCGAAGGGAATCGGCCTCGGCGTTCTGCGCCAACCGATGGGCTCCAGCGATTTTGCGCTGGAGGACTACACCTACGATGACATGCCGCCCGGACAAACCGACCCGCATCTGAAGCATTTCTCCATCGACCGCGATCGCGCCTACATCATTCCCCTGCTCCGCCAGGCGCTCGCTCTCAATCCCAACTTGAAAATCATTGCCTCTCCCTGGAGCCCGCCCGGCTGGATGAAGACCTCCAGCTCCATGATTCAAGGCGCGCTATTGCCGGCCGCGTATGGACCCCTGGCACAATACTTCGTCAAATATGTTCAGTCCTACGAAGCCGCGGGTATCCCCATCTATGCCGTGACCATGGTGAACGAGCCTCTCAATATCCCGCACGACTATCCAGGAATGGGAATGACCGCCGGAGAACAAATCGTTTTCCTCCGCGATCATCTCGGCCCCGCCTTCCGCGGCGCCGGCCTCAAGTCCAAGATCATGGTGTTCGATCACAATTGGGATCTGATCGACTTTCCCATCGATGTTCTGAACGATCCCAAAGCCGCCGAATTCGCCGTAGGCACTGCCATCCACTGCTACGGCGGCGCCGTCACCGCGCAAAGCGAGCTGCACGACCGCTTTCCCCAAAAAGACATCTGGCTCACGGAATGTTCCGGCGGCGAATGGCAAAAGGGCAAGTTGCTCGAGCAGCAAGCGCGCCTCGTCATCGAGGCCACCCGCAACTGGGCGAAGAGCGTGGTTTTGTGGAACCTGGCACTCAATCAAAATCATCAGCCCTATCTCGGTGGATGCAGCACTTGCCGCGGCGTAATTACTGTCGATGATGCTGGTTCGCTGGCGCAAATCGTGCCCACCGTCGATTTCACCGCCCTCGCTCACGCCAGCAAGTTCGTTGTTCCCGGTGCCTACCGCGTCGCCTCGAACACCTTTGAACAAGGCAGCCTGGAAGATGTGGCCTTCCGCAATCCCGACGGCTCTATCGTTCTGATCGTTCTCAACAGCGGCACCCTATCCACCACCTTCAATATTGCCTGGAAGGATCGCTTCGCTACGTACAAGTTGGACCCCGCGGCCGTCGCCACCTTCCGCTGGTCACCGCCTCCGGCCGCGCACTAGAGTCTGCATCGCAACGTCAGTGCGCCGCTACTCTCAGCCAGCGGAAAAACTCCATCCGGCTGGCTCATCGTCCACGCGGTGGAACTTTCCTCTAAGGGTATCGGAGAAAGATTCGCGGTTCATGGCTTGGGTGCCGGTGGTGGGCTCGCACCCGCGGCGCGGCTCTGTAACTCCGCGGTGCGCTCGAACTCGGCCTTGGCGCGATCGATCTGGTGAACCTGTTTGTAGAATCTCCCAAGCTGATAATGAATAGCGGCATTTTCCGGGTCCAGTTGCGCCGCCTTCTCAAGCTCTTGTTGCGCTTCCGCGAGGCGCGCCACCCGCAGAAAAGCCGTGCCTAGTTTGAGGCGGCAAGTCGCGTCAGTAGGAGCAAGCGCAACGGCTTTCTGCAGAAATGGCACGGCTTCTCCGGTGCGGTCTTCCTGCATCAAAAGACTTCCAAGATTCACGTACGGTTGCTCGCTTTCGCGAACATTTTTCTCTTGCCAGGCAATCGCTTTGCGGTACGCGGCCATTGCTTCGTCGAGCTTCGCCTGGGATTCGAGAATTAATCCCAAATTGTTCTCCGTTTTCGCGTCCCGCGAGTCCAGAGCCAGCACCGTCTCGAAAGCCTTCCGAGCGGGTTCGAGAAGACCTTTGGTGTAGTAAGCCCGGCCAAGGTAGTACCAGGCATCCTTATTAGTAGCGTCGAGCTGCACGGCCTTCTCCAGCCACTTAATCGCATCGGCATAGTCGTTCAGCAGAACGTAGTCCAGAGCCACGATCTTCAAATCGTCTCCTGTGGGAGGCTTGCGTGCCGCGGCCTTTGTGTAAACCTCAAGCGATTCGCTGGGCTTGTTTTCGCGGTGTAGGATAAAACCCAGAAAATACATCGCTTCATCCGAATCCGGGTGAAGCGTGAGGTACTTTCGGAGCGCATTTTCTCCGGCGGCAAAATTCTCAAGATGAACGAGGGATTTTGCTTCGTAGACCAGGGCGTCCGTCGTACCCGGCGAGGCGGATTCGACGCTGGCAAACAAGCTTGCTGCCGCGGAGTAATTCCCGCTCTGGAACGCCGCAACGCCACGTTCGTAGTCGCCGCCCGATTGCGATGAGATTTGTAAAGGACAGATCGAGAGAAGCACAACCGGCCAGAGGAGGCTTCGTAAATGGAAAGCGTGCACCCGCATTATTTTTCCTTCGGATGCAAAGGAGCAGGCTGGAGCGGTTCGTTAATCTCCAACACCTGATCTGCGCGAATGTCTTTCAAGGTTTGCACGATGCCACTCGGCCAGCGAATCTCGATGATCTGGGCGCCGCTGTCCTTTCCCAGTCCAAAATGCACCCGCTTGTCGCTGGCGGAGAGATAGCTGCCCGCTGTCGTGACGCTGGCAAACTGCTGGCCGCTTTCCGTCACCACCTTCACAGCCGCTCCGATCCCATCACGGTTGCTCTTGTGCCCGGTCAGTTTTAGCAGCAGCCAGTGGTTTTGCGCCGGTGTTTCGTTATGAAGGATGTGCGCTGGACCATCGTTGGTGGTCACCACGGCATCGAGGCGGCCGTCGTTGTCCAAGTCGCCGATCGCCATGCCGCGCGCAACCCAGGACTGCTTGAACGCGCGGCCTGATTCCTCGGAAACATCCACAAAGCTCTTGCCGGTGTTCCGTGCCAGCAACATAGGTTCGCGGTATCGCAAATTGGGGAAGTTCATCTCGATCGTATCCAGATCGTGCCCCTGTGCGATCAGGAGATCCTTCCAGCCATCGTTATCGTAATCGAAAAACTTAACACCCCAACCGGAATGCGCAACGCTCATGCGGCTCAGCCCCCACGCAGAACTCGCATAGGTAAATGAGCCGTCTCGATTGTTCTCGTAGAGCGCGTAGCGCTGGTTCGCAAGGTCGGTCACGATAATGTCCGGCCAGCCGTCATTGTTATAGTCCGCAAAGTCCGCGCCCATGCCCGCAAAGGTGCGGCCGTCGATGTCCACGGCGACTTCCGACGCCAAGCCAACTTCTTCAAAAGTACCGTCGCCTTTGTTGCGATACAAAAATTCAACCATCGAGTCGTTCGCAATGAACATGTCGATGTGCCCGTCGCGGTCGTAGTCGGCGATAGCCACGCCGAGTCCCTTTCCAGGTTTAGACAAACCGATCTTGCGCGCAACTTCCGTAAATGTGCCGCCGCCATTGTTGTGATAGACCAGCGGCGCAATTGGCTTGAAGAAGTCGGGATGGCAGTAGGCTCGGTATCCTTCTTTGTGTTCTCCGCACCACACGTCGTCGAAATCCCAATCCAAATAGCGCAACACCACCAGATCGAGGAACCCGTCCTCATCCAGATCCACCCAAGCCGCGCTGGTGGACCATCCGCTACCGCTCACGCCGGCCTTCTGAGTTACGTCCGTAAATGTGCCGTCGCCATTGTTGTGGTAAAGCGTGTTCCCTTCGTAAGCGGTCACGTACAGGTCCTCGTAGCCGTCATTGTCGTAGTCACCGACGGCAACTCCCATCCCGTATCCTGCGCCTTGTAGGCCGGCCTTCGCCGTCATGTCCTCAAAAGTGCCGTCCGGCTTCTGGTGATAGAGCCGATTCCAATATTGCGCGCCCGTTTTCTGCGGAATCGTTCCTTTTGGTGTGGGATCGCTCAGGGGAGCGCCGTTCACCAGGAAAATATCCAAACGTCCATCATTGTCGTAGTCGAAGAGCGCGACTCCTGCTCCCATGGTCTCCGGCAGGTACTTCCTGGAAGTATGCGAGGCCTGATACTGAAAGTTCACGCCGAGGCGCGGTGTGACATCAACGAATTTTCCTTGCGGCGTCGCTTGCGGAGGCGTCTGAGCCGCGCCCCGCTGCGAACTGGCTACAAACAGCAGCGAGATGGAAAGGCCCGCACAGAAAACAAGAGCAAACGCAGGACGTCTGATCTCTTCCGTCACGGCGCAGTGATTCCCTTGCCTTCTGTTACCGTAAAAATCCGGTCGACGGCGGGCAAGGCGACCTCTTCCCGCAACCCGCTTGGCCATTGAATCTCCACCTTGTCGATCTTCACCGCCGCGCCGAGGCCGAAATGCAATCGCTGGTCGGAACTCGAAGCATAACTCCCACCGCTAAATACGTCCGCGCGCTGCCGCACGCCTCCAGCCGTGACAAAGACCTTGGCGCCGATGGCGTCGCGAGGGCTCTTGGGGCCACCGATCAGCTTGAGCGTCAACCAATGATTCGAGTTCTTGACGATGTTGCGCAGAAGAGCGGGCGTCGAATCAATGTTGTTCAGCACCACATCCATGTGACCGTCGTTGAAAAGATCACCGAAGGCGGCTCCGCGTGCGGCGACAACGATAGCTAGACCGCTGCCCGTAGCGGGAGGAACCTCCTGAAACTTGGCCCCGTCGAGATTGCGCAGTAAAAGAGGGCGTTGCGCGAAAGTCGTACCCCAATCCTGCTTGTCGACGCCCGGATAGACGTGACCGTTAGCTACAAAAATGTCCAGCAAGCCATCATTGTCGTAATCGAGGAATCCCGTTCCCCAACCCAGAAACGGAATCGTGAGTGTCGCGATCCCGGCGCGAAAGGTAACGTCGGAGAAAGCGGCGTCACCCTCATTCCGGTACAGCGTGTTGTAGTCGTCCGAGAAATTCGTGATATAGAAATCCAGCTTCCCGTCGCGATTGTAATCCCCGGCCGCAATGCCCATGGCTGCCTGTTCGCGCCCGTCGTCGTTCAAAGCGAATCCGGATAGATAACTGATGTCCTCAAATGTGCCGTCATGTTTATTCCGGTACAAATATTTCGGCACCGAATCGTTGGCGACCACTAAATCCACCCAGCCGTCGTCATCCACATCAACAAACACCGAAGCAAAGCCGTAATAACCCTTAGGGTTGGAGACGCCCGCTTTTACGCTCACATCCGTGAACGTCCCGTCGCCGTTGTTGTGAAACAGGTGATCGCTCTCGCCCGGCAAGCCACGAGGTCCGCACATCACCTCGATTCCCCGAAATTGACAGAAACCTGCGGGAAGTCCGCCCTTTCCCGGCATCGCTGGATTGTCGGGATCGAATTTTACGTAGCCTGGGACAAAAAGATCCAGAAAGCCGTCGTGGTCGTAGTCGCCCCACGTCGCGCCCGTAGACCAGCCACCAACGCTAACTCCCGCCTTGTCGGCGACGTCCGTGAAGGTACCGTCGTGGTTATTGTGGTACAGCCGGTTTTTTCCGAAATTGGTGACGTAAATGTCGGGCCACCCATCGTTGTCGTAGTCCCCAACGGCGGCGCCGAAGCCCCACCGCTCATTTGCCACGCCCGCCTTTTCGGTCACGTCGGTAAATGTCCCGTCATGATTATTGTGCAGGAGCATCGCCCGCGGCGGAGACTCTTTCCCCTTCAAGGCGGAAACCGTCGATCCGTTCACCAGATAGATATCCAACCACCCATCGTTGTCGTAGTCGAGCAACGCGACTCCCGATCCCGGCGTCTCGATGATCGTTTTTTTCTCCGGCGATCCCGAACGATGGCGAAATTTGTCCAGGCCGGCCGCGTGCGTAATATCCACAAAAATGACGGGCGCGCCGTCGACGAAGCCTCCCGCCGTGATCGGTCGAGACAGCGCGTCCCTCACGGGCGCGTGCGCACCTCCGGTGCTCATCCCGGTCGGCGGGACCTGTTTCTCGGGTGTGTCGGGAGGTTGCTGAGCGTATCCGCTTGCCTGGAATACCGTGGCGAAGACAACCAGGAGCAGAGGAAATCGATGGAGAGTCGTCAATCGCATGAAAACTTTGGAATTCGCCCCCGGATCACCAATCGAGCGAACAACCATTTTCGCACAGTCGCGGTGGCGCGACCCGATTTTGTGGGACTCCTTCCCACCGGGCGAATCTTGTGCCAAAGCAGGAACCTCTGATCCGGGAAATGAGGGGTACTCGGTTTAACTAGATGAGGATCCGCCCTACGGTTTGGCCGTGAGTTCGACCCATGTTGTTCCCTCCTTGAGCGGCACGACGTAAGCGTCACGTTCGGACTGGAGTGGCGTCGTGGGATGATAGGTCCCGGCACCGTTCAACTTGGCGGGATGTTCGACGCGCAGGCGAGCCGCCGGCGTGAATTGGGTGGCCGCCGCCAGGCCAACGCGGACGGCGCCGGTCTTCGAATTCACCTCGACGCCGTCGAATTGGCCGGCGTCGAGTGTGAGCCACAAGCCGGCGGACGCCACGTAAACACGCGTGCGGAAAGAGTCGAGCGGCGTGACCTTCACCGTGCTGCCCTCGGTCTGGATGTTGCCGCCAAACGCCACCCACCCGAATTCAGGATGATGAACGATGTACGTGGCCGTGTTGAAGGAATGACCAAAGAAGTTTGGGCCGTAGTCACCCGACAGCGGATCGGATTTAAGCATGTCGGGGAAGGCATGGAACGCGGCGGAGGCGAAGCCTTCCTGGTCGATGTCCGTTAGCGAGCCCATCGTGCCGGCGTAACCCACGCGCAATAGATAAAAGTCATCGGGATGCTCGCGGAATTCAGCGAGCACAGGAATGGCATTAAGACTCGAACCGTAGTGGTGCAGCTGCCGCTCGATACGCTTGTTTTTGGCGGCGAAGATGAAATCCCAGTAGCGACGCGCGCTGCCGTTGTATCCCCAGTGCGGCAGCGTGGGATCGTAGCCTAGGATGGCGTTAAGCGTCACGTCTGCCTTGTCGCGATACCCGAAGTATTTCATCCAGGCATAGACCTCTTCTTGGCCGGTGGAGTCCCAGGGCATTTCGCTTCCGAAGGGGTAGTGTTCCTTTCGCCAGTGGTCGGCGCGGGCACGCATCTTGGCTTCCAGGTTGTCAGCTTGTGTTTTCATGCCTTCGCGTTTGAGATCGGCCAGGATCTGAAGAAAGATGTCGCCCTCCATCTGGCCAAACACGGCGTAGGTGGGCGCCAAATTCACCATCGCTACGGATGTTTCGTAAGCGTGCGCCAGAAACCAGTCCCAAGGATGGTTGGTGACCAGGCCCTGGTTGTTGCGGGCCAAGCGATAAAGCACCCAGTAGGCTGCGGCAATATGCGGATAGTTGTAGGAACGATCGACTTTCTCTGCAGCTTTCTTGCTCCAACTCGTCCAACTGCTCCAATCCAGATCGCTGCGGTAATAGTTCGGCGGCATTTGATCCGGTTGGTAGTAGAAGAGACTCTTGCGCACGCCATATTGCAGCGGCCCATCCTTGTATTGCAGGCCGCCCCACAGGACTTGGTCGACAAACTGCATATACTTGTCGAGTTCCTCTTTGTTGGGCTGGCCCAGTTCCTTCATGATGGTGGCGAGCCAGGAACCCGCGCCGCCTTCGTCTCCCAGGCCCGCAATCCAGACGCGACTATCCTGCAGCACGACCTGGTCGGTCTCTCGGTCGTAGGTCATCACCGAAGGACTTCGGTGAAACGCGTCATTCGCATCGGCAAACCACTGTTTCGTGGTAAGAAAGTGGCCCATGTCCGCCACCGCTTGCGCCTCCGGTTTGATCACCAGATAGTGGATCGTCTGAACCAGCCCATCTTCGAAAGTGAGGGTGAGGCGCGCGCGTCCCCACGTCTTGCCCGTCAGCGTGAAGCTATTCCAGCCTGCGGCAGGAGCCGTCCTCTTGATATCGATCGCTCCCGCGGGCTCGATCGCGGTTGACTTGACCGCCTTCGGATACTTCAGGAACAGGCGCGAATTCATGTCCATCGGAAGGATGTAACCGGGGACACCAACGGCTACCGGGCGGCCATTGTCGGCCAGCGTTTTCTCCATGCCGCGAATGGAATCGGAAACCAGGAACTTGACTCCGTAGTTTTTCGATTCGCCAGGGGCCAGCGTCAATGTTGTCGGGGGATTCCACTGCGGGACGTTCTTCCACTCGTTTTCCGCGAAAGCCTGGCTATGGACCATCCAGTCGTAAAAACCTTCGAAGGTTACGCCGCGTGGCGTGGGATCGGTGAAGATCGGCGGAGGCCAGTGTTCCGAACCGCGAGTCCCTTCCTTGCTAAGGAGCGGGCTGTAGGCTTCAAACGGAGTCTTGCCGTCGGGGACTACCAATAGCGCCGGGCCGTGGCCGCTAAGACGGGTCACCTGCAGGTAGCCGGCATCTTCACCGATATAAGGATCGTAGAAAGAGCAGATTTCGTGCGCCTGTTCCAGAGAGCGGTCGTTCAGCACGTTATTGAAGATCATCGGAATGCCCAGCGCGCCCACCTGAATGGTCTTCGCCGTGTTGTTTTTCAGGGCAAAGCGCAAGACGAGCTTGCCGCCCTCAAGCGCCCAACTGCGCACGACTTGCAGTGGAACGTCGGATGGCAGCGTAGGCGTCAAATCCGCCGACGCAAGAATGCTTCCTGATGCCGGCAGAGCGTTAATTGGCGCACGAGCGGCGGCGGTGGAGTAGTTTTTCCAGTCCCCGGACTCCCCGCTGCGTACACGCAGATCCAGGTCGCCGAGGTGATAGTAGCCATCCTGCGAGCGCTCGACCAGCAGGTCGCCTGGCGTAAAATCGGAGCCGTCGCCGCCTTTAGGTTTGAGGGCGGCGACTGTCTGTGATGAGCGCACCAAACTCAACGTAAATTCGGGGGTCTCGACATTGAGGATACCTTGGCTGAGCATGGCCCCTGGAATCGCCGCCGCTTTGCCGGCGTGACGTTGGGCAGCCCTTTGGCGTAACGCCAGCGCCAGGCCGAGCAGCAGCAAACACGCCGCAATCACATAGGTGAGCCGAAATAGACCTTTTCGCATGCGGTTGCCCCCTCATGGTCTCGCTGTGCTGAAAAAAACCTCCGCAAACAGTTCGAGCCTCGCGTTTGGTTGGCAATCGGAGTGACGGCACAGAATATATAATATATAGCCGCTTCGAGAAAACGTTTTCTGCTACACAACACGCAGATTCTAGCGATTTCCGGAACGCCACAAAGCTGCGATGCAGGACGCCCGGCGGTACTTCCGGCTGAGCGATCGTCAATGGACGTGCGCATGCCGAAGATATCGCGCAGCCGGCTTGTGAACTCCGCGATCTCACCGGTTCGGCTCTTTCACCGATGGATCCTCCCGCACGATCCGCATGTGACCGCGAGAGTCTCTAGCTCGTTCTTCGTCATTCAACTTGGCCAGCGCCGAGAGCATCGCTGTAGCCATCGCAGCTTTTCCTTGGCGTCGATACGCCATGGCCAGTTGAGAGTATGCGGCTTTGTCCTGGGGATCCAACGATCGTGCTTTTTCCAG
>JBGOVR010000092.1:0-19361 GCA_041478205.1 Candidatus Acidiferrum sp. | reverse complement strand
GCGATGCGACTTCCAGCCAGTCCTCAGGCTTCTTGGGCAAGGGGCCATCTTCTCCGCGTCATGTTTGTGGCATGCGCTAGAATATACGGATGCAGAGATTCCTGGCCGGCCGGACCATGGGTTTCGGAGTGGCCATCGCTATCATCGCCGGCATCACTTACTTATATCGCTACGTCCTGCACGTCAATCAAACTACGGTTGCGCTGTCATTTCTACTGGCAATTCTAGCAGTTTCCGCGGTCTGGGGAATGGCCGTTTCCGTGGTCATGTCGATCGCGGCGATGCTGACGTTCAATTATTTGTTCCTGCCTCCTGTCGGGACGTTCACCATTGCGGACCCGCAGAATTGGGTGGCGCTGTTCGCTTTTCTCGTAACGTCCATCATGGGCAGCCAGCTTTCTGCGCGCATCCGCAAGGAAGCGGATGAAGCGCATCAGCGCCGGCGCGAGGTGGAACGGCTCTACCGCTTCAGCCGTAAACTGCTGGGCGAGGGAAATGTCATCCAGTTGATGAACGCCATCCCGGACTACCTGGTGGAAAGCTTCGAAGCCGGTGCGGCGGAACTTTTTTTGCCGCAGAAGGACAAGTTTTACCGGTCTGGGTTCGGCGCCTCGCATCTGAGCGAAGAAAAGATGAAGGCGGCGTTTCTGCACGACGAGATCACCATGGAACCGCAACAGGGCCAGTACTTTATTCCCGTACGGCTGGGCGTGCGGCCCATTGCGAGTCTGGGGGTCTCTGGGTCGCAGCTTTCGCGGCAATCCGTGGAAGCGGTGAGTACCCTGGTGGCGATTGCCATCGAGCGAGCGCGGGCGGTCGAGCAGTTGGGACAAACGGAAGCCGAAAGACAGGGCGAGCGGTTGAAGTCCGCGCTGCTGGATTCCATTACGCATGATTTTCGCACGCCGCTGACTTCGATGAAGGCCGCGGTAAGCAGCCTGCTGGGTTCCAAGGATCCAGACGCGGCGCAATCCCGTGAACTGCTCACGATCATTGATGAGGAGTGCGATCGCCTAAACCGTCTGGTCGAAGAGGCGGGAGAAATGGCCAAGCTCGAAGCGGGCGAATTCGAGCTCGATCTTGCGCCTACTCCAATCGAAGAGATCATCCAGGCTTCGCTGGCCCACTGTAAGGCGGCGCTGGCGGGGCGCCCGGTCGACGTGCGCGTGAATCCCGATCTGCCGCCCGTGCGCGCGGACCTTGAGCGGGCCAAAGAAGCCATGGTGCAGCTGATCGACAATGCGAATTTGTATTCGCCGAAAGACCTGCCGATCACAATTACGGCAGAACTCACGGGAGACTCGGTTACTACCAGCGTGGCGGATCGCGGTCCGGGCATCGACGATTTCGACCAGACCATGATCTTCGATAAATTCTATCGCGGGAAAGACCAGAGATATCTGGTACGCGGCACCGGAATGGGACTGCCGATTGCCAAGGCCATCATTGCGGCACACAAGGGAACGATCGGCGTGACCAGCCAACTGGGTCATGGGTCGGTTTTTTCGTTTACGCTGCCCGTCGATCGCGGTGAAAAGGAGGGGCGGTGAGCGACGCGACCATCCTTGTGGTGGATGACGAGCCGCAAATCCGGCGCGTCATGCGCAGCACGCTCTCGGCGCACGGCTACGTAATCACCGAGGCCAAGACCGGGGAAGAGGCTCTTGAACTTTTGCGCAAGGAACGCCCCGACCTGGTTCTTCTGGATGTGAACATGCCAGGTATGGGCGGCATCGAAACTTGCCGGGAGATTCGCCGGTCCTCCGACGCGCCCATCATCATGCTCACGGTGCGAAACGCGGAGCGCGACAAGGTCCAGGCACTGGATGCCGGTGCGGATGACTACGTGGTGAAGCCATTCGGCATCGAGGAGCTGCTGGCGCGTATTCGAGCGGCGCTGCGGCGCTATGCACCGGGCGACACGGTCCCGCCGTTTGTGTCGAAAGACATGACGATTGATTTTGAAAGCCGGCAAGTAACCGTGCGCGGCCATACCGTCCATCTCACGCCGAAAGAATACGACGTCCTCAAACACCTGGTTGCCAATCAGGGGAAACCGTTGACGCACCGCCGCCTGTTGCAGTCCGTGTGGGGCCCCGACTATGGGGAAGAGACGGAAAACTTGCGCGTGGTGATCAATCAGTTGCGGAAGAAAATCGAGGCCGATCCCACGCGTCCCAAGTACATCGTGACCGAGCCGTGGATCGGGTATAGGTTTCAACCGCGGCCGGCGAGCACCTCCAAGACTCCCTCAAGAAAACCCTAGCGACACGTTCGCGGAAATCGTACAAGACACGTCAAAGTGTGGGTTGGTTTGTGGGTTGGAAAGGATCCCTGGAAGCGCTCATCTGTGCTTCCTTGCCGTTTTAAAGGCGTTCCTTTGATCCCGAGCGCCGTGAAAGATGTGGAGGATATCTGTGCCGCGGCGGGTCTTGCGGTAGTAGATGAGGTATCTCCCTGCGGGAAAACATTTCACACCGGCAGCGATGTCGGCTGCAGCCTTACCCGCATCCGGATGCTCTCCGAGCAGCCAGAAACGTTCGGTGATCCTGTCAACTACGCGGTCCGCAGTCTCCAGACTGGCCCGATCAGCCCAATAGAGGAAGATCTCGTCCAGATCCTGCTCGGCATCCTCTGAGACACGGTACTGCATTACTTGCCAGAGGCTTCCTGGGCAAGGAGCCTACGCCCCCTCGCCTTTACCCCATCTGCAAGCTTCTTTAGGCCTTCGCGTCCTTCGTACTCGACGAATTTCCCTGTCTCGATGCCTTCGATGCTGGCACGAACGCGCCGGCGGATGCCGTCAAGCTGCTCCTCGGTAAAATCGGTAAGGAGGTCCTCTGCGGTGGGCTTTGCCAGCCGCAAGGCGCGCTCGTCCTCGTCTTCCATGCGCCGCAACGCTTCACGGACCACTTCGCTGGCATTGTTGTAGCGGCCGCTTTTGACCTTTTTGCGAACGTAGCCTGCAAGTTGATCGGTGATGGAGACGTTCATTTGATCCATACATAGCCTCTTCGCTTTAGAGACTCTCTTTGCAAAGTTATCGACAAAACCTGCGCATGTCAATCTTTGACATGCTCCTATGGTGCGGCCAAAAGCTCAGTCGTGCCTGGTGCCAAGATCGAGGCCGATCCCACCCATCCGAAGTACATCGTGACCGGGCCGTGGATCGGGTACAGGTTCCAACCGCGACCGGCGAACACCTCCAAAACTCCTTCGAGAAAAGCCTAGTGACACAAAGACTCCGTAGACCCCCCTCCCCCCTGTTTTTCACAAGTGTTCATTCTAAAGCCAGTTAAAGGCCTGTGTTTTGATACACTTTTGCAAGTGTTGATTCTAAAGGGAGTTACAGGGGAACGCTTAGAAAATGAGAGAAACGGCGCACAAACAGCCGGAGAGACAGACGGCTCAAGGTCACTTTTTGTCCAACCTGCGTTTGTTAGGTGTTGCTAGGGAACCGCTGCGCCAGCTTCAGGACAGCATTACTTAAAAATAGTATAGCACGAGAGCTATCTAGCGTGAAGGGAAAATCGGGATCGAGGTCGCGGCGACGGGCAGGGCTAACCTGCTGGCGTGAGGCAGTTCTTATAGGCAGTGCGACGGCATCGGCAAATCGCGACGAACATGTCTCGAAATTCGGAATAGTTCATCAGTTTCCGGTTACCACGTTAACCAGGCATTGGGCCGTGAAGGCTCCAACTATAGAATCAGAAGGTGGCGACCGCAGTTCGGCGGAGGGAGATGTGGCTTCAAAGCGACTGATCGTCCGCGTGCTGCAACCGATCTGGACGATGGGTAACGAGTTGGCCCTAGGAATACGTACGACGCCGGCGGCGCGATCCGGCACAAACCAGCCCGGTGTGGACCCCGTGGGTTGGCAGAGCGGCCTGCTCCCGAAACACGATGACAGCGGCAAATACGAAGTGCCGGATTATTGGTACATGCGCAAGGTGCGGAGCCTTCTGAAGCCTGGTCCGGAAGACGTGATCTTCGATTTGGGTTGCGGGATGGGACGTTTCCTGTGCGTGCTGGCGCGAAGAAAGGTCCGGAAATGCGTGGGCGTCGAGCTGCTTCCGCAACTCTACGAAATTGCGCGGGAAAATGCCGCGCAGCTTCGAGGACGCAAGGCGCCCATTGAGATGCTGTGCGGGGATGCGGCGAGCGCCGATCTTTCAGGCGGCACGATCTATTACCTGTATAACCCGTTCGGCCCCGCCACCATGAGAGATGTGCTGGCCAGCATGCGCGGCACGCTTTCCAGGGATCCGCGGAAAATCACGATCGTGTACTACAACTCGGTTTGCGAGGACCTGTTCCAGAACAGCGGCTGGCTGGAAAAATACCATGAGTTTCGAGTGCAGTCCGGAATGCTCGTGACCTTTTGGAGAAACCGGCAAGCCGACGGTGGACCGCGCGAGGCCGAGCCACAAGGCGGGGGACCTAGCTGCTAGGGCCTAGGGTTATCCGCGGCGGGGCGAGTTGGCCAGCGACGTTTCTGACGTTCAGAGTTTCAAAGCGTCCGACCTTAGTGTCTTCAGCCTTGTAACCCCCATGCTCCGCCACCGAGCCTTTTGAGGGATGGGTAGCTGTTTCTGCCACGGAACAAGAACCATCGTAGTGGACGTGTAGTCGGATCGTCGGAAACTGACCCACGATCATTTCTTGAAAGGGGCGGCGTCGAGGTCTAGGTTGAGCTCCAGGACGCGGACGCGGGGCTCGCCGAGGAAACCGAATTGGCGCCCAAGCGTGTGTTTGGCGACTAACGAACGCACGTCCGCTTCGCTGACTCCGCGTTCACGAGCTACGCGGGGGATCTGAAACTCGGCTGCCGCCGGGGAGATTTCCGGGTCTAGTCCCGAGCCTGACGTGGTTACGAGATCTACGGGGACTGGAGCGCCAGGATTTTCCGCGTGTAGTTTTTCGACGTCACCTTTGACCCTATCGACGAGCTGATGATTCGTGGGCCCGAGATTGGAAGCTGAAGATTGGGAGGCGTCGTATCCGGTTCCCGCTGCAGACGGCCGCGAATGGAAGTATCCGGGCGAAGAAAATGCTTGGCCAAGCAGCTGGGAACCGAGGACCTGACCGTTCCTTTGGATCAGGCTGCCGTTTGCCTGGGCCGGGAATAGGATCTGCGCCAGGCCGGTCACGGCGAGCGGATAAATGATTCCGAACAGTACCGTGGTTACCAGGGTGATGAGAATCGCGATTTTGAGGTTATTTTTCATGGAAGGCCTCAGGCAAAGTGCAGATAAGTGATCAAAAGATCGATGAGCTTGATGCCGATGAATGGAGCGACCACGCCGCCGACGCCATAGACCAGGAGATTCTGGCGGAGCAGGGCGGCAGCACCTACCGGCCGGTAGCGTACGCCGCGAAGCGCCAAGGGAATCAACGCGATGATGATGAGGGCGTTGAAAATGACGGCCGAGAGAATGGCGGATTGCGGCGTGGCTAGGCGCATTACGTTGACTACATTCAATTGTGGAAAGGCGCCGGCAAACATGGCCGGAATGATAGCGAAATATTTCGCGACGTCATTGGCGACGGAAAAAGTGGTGAGCGCGCCTCGGGTGATGAGTAACTGCTTGCCGATTTCGACGATCTCGATGAGCTTGGTGGGGTTGGAATCGAGATCCACCATGTTGCCGGCTTCTTTAGCGGCCTGCGTACCGGTGTTCATGGCCACACCGACGTCCGCTTGAGCGAGCGCCGGAGCGTCGTTGGTACCGTCGCCGGTCATAGCCACGAGCTTGCCCTTGGCTTGCTCGCGCTTGATAAGCGCCATTTTGTCTTCGGGCCGGGCTTCAGCGAGAAAGTCATCGACCCCAGCCTGGCGCGCGATGGCCGCGGCAGTGAGGGGATTGTCTCCGGTGATCATCATGGTGCGAATGCCCATGGCGCGGAGATGATCGAAGCGTTCGCGCATGCCGCCTTTCACGATGTCCGTCAAGGCGATCACGCCGAGGACGCGGCCGTTTTCCGCAACCAGGAGAGGTGTACCGCCGCCGTTGGCTATGTCGGTGACACTTTGTTGAATCTCCGCGGGGACTTTGTTCCCGCGTTCGGCTACGTACTTGGCAATCGCTTCTGGCGCTCCTTTGCGTATTTGCTGCCCGTCGAGATCCACGCCGGACATCCGCGTCTGCGCTGAAAAAGGAATGAAGACTGGATTGAGCTGGCTTAACTCCCGGCCGCGGAGACCGTACTTTTCCTTCACCAGGACGACGATCGAGCGTCCTTCGGGAGTTTCGTCGGCCAGGGAAGCAAGTTGAGCGGCGCTGGCGAGGTCGGCCTCGTTCACGTTCGGGCAGGGGTGCAGCATGGTGGCTTGGCGGTTGCCAAGAGTGATCGTGCCGGTTTTGTCGAGCAGTAGCACGTCAACGTCACCCGAAGCTTCGACGGCGCGACCCGACATGGCGATGACGTTTCGCTGGATCATGCGATCCATGCCGGCAATGCCGATGGCGGAAAGGAGTCCGCCGATGGTGGTGGGGATGAGGCAGACAAGAAGGGAAACCAGAACGAAGATGCTTTGCGGAGCGCCGGAATAAATGGCGAAGGGCTGGAGGGTTACAACGGCAAGCAAGAAGATGATGGTGAGGCCCGCCAGTAGGATGTTCAGTGCGATCTCGTTGGGCGTTTTCTGGCGGGAGGCGCCTTCTACGAGACGGATCATGCGGTCGAGAAAGGTTTCCCCGGGATTGGAAGTGATGCGCACCCTGATTTCATCGGAAAGTACGCGCGTGCCGCCGGTCACTGCCGAGCGGTCGCCACCTGATTCGCGAATCACCGGTGCGGACTCGCCGGTGATTGCCGATTCATCGACGGAGGCGATACCTTCGATGACCTCGCCATCGCCGGGAATGAACTCTCCTGCGACAACGACGACGATATCCCCGGTGCGCAGCTTGGAACTCGCAACAAGCTCAATGGAACCATCCGCGCGGAAACGGTGCGCCTGCGTCTCGGCGCGCGATTTGCGCAGGGTGTCCGCTTGCGCCTTGCCGCGTCCTTCCGCCATGGCTTCGGCAAAGTTGGCGAAGAGCACCGTGAACCACAGCCACAGCGTGATTTGCAGGCCAAAGCCGAATTGCCCGGCATGATGCAAAGTATCTCGTATCAATTCGATGGTGGTGAGAAGGGCGCCTACCTCGACGACGAACATGACGGGGTTCTTGACCATCGTTCGGGGATGCAGCTTCGTGAAGGAATCGACAACCGCTCGGGAAATGATTTTCTTGTCCGCGAGAGGCTTTGCTTTGACTTGGGATGCCTGGTCCATAGATTCCTTAGAAAGACTTTCCGGCAAGCATCAGCAGGTGTTCCAGGATCGGACCCAGGCTGAGCGCCGGGAAAAATGTGAGCGCGCTGACAATTAGAATGGTGGAAACGAGCAAAGTGGAGAACAGTGCGCCGGTGACAGGGAACGTGCCGGCAGATTCGGGGGCAATCTTTTTCTTTGCCAGGTTCCCGGCGATGGCGAGCACGGGAATGACCATGAAGAAGCGGCCCAGCAGCATGGCTGCCGCGCCGCTGGTGTTGTACCACAGGGTGTTGGTGTTGAGGCCGCCGAAGGCGGAGCCGTTGTTGCCCACCGAAGAAGTGTAAACGTACAGGATCTGCGAGAGCCCGTGAGGCCCCGGGTTCGTAATGCTGGAGGTGCCAAAGGGCCGGACGGCTGCCAAAGCGGAGAAACCAAGAATCACGAAGGTCATGACAAGGATCGAGAGCATGGCCATTTGAACATCGTAGGATTCGATCTTTTTTCCCAAGTACTCTGGGGTTCGTCCGACCATCAGTCCGGCGATGAACACCGCCAGGATCACGAAGACCACTACGCCATAGAGCCCCGATCCGACGCCGCCGAAGACGACCTCACCAAGCATGATGTTGATCAGCGGCACCATGCCGCCGAGCGGAGTGAACGAGTCGTGGGCACTGTTCACGGCGCCGCAGCTGGTGTCCGTGGTCATGGTGGCGAATAGCGCGGAGTTGGCGATGCCGAAGCGCACTTCCTTGCCTTCCATGTTGCCGCCGGACTGCAACGCGCTGGTGTGCTGATCGGTGCCGGCGAGTAACGGATTCCCCTTGGCCTCGGCCCAATAGGCCGTGGTTACGCCCAGCAAAAACAGCACTACCATCGCGGCCCAAATGGCCCAGCCGTGCCGAGGCGAGCCGGTCATGCGGCCGAGCGTGTAGGTAAGGCCCGAGGAGATCGCGAAGATCAGCACAAGCTCCAGAAAGTTTGAGAGCGGAGTGGGATTCTCGAAAGGGTGGGCGCTGTTGGCGCCGAAAAATCCCCCGCCGTTGGTGCCAAATTCCTTGATGATTTCCTGCGAGGCCACCGGGCCTTGCGCAATCAACTGCTCGCGGACGACTTGTGTGGAAGTCTTGCCGTCCGCGCCGGTGACTTGCACCGTCTGCGGCTCGGTAAGCGCGGCAGTGGTGTACGGTTTCAGATTCTGGACGACGCCCTGCGACACCAGCACCAGCGAGCCCACCAGGCAGACCGGCAGCAGAACCCAGAGGAGGCAGCGCGTTAGGTCCACCCAGAAATTACCGAGCTTGTCGGTTTCCTTGCGCGCGATGCCGCGAATGACTGCGATGGCCATCACGATTCCGGCGGCCGCCGAGGTGAAGTTGTGATAGGCGAGGCCGGCCATCTGCGTGAGATAGCTCATGGTCGATTCGCCGCTATAGTTCTGCCAGTTGGTGTTGGTGGTGAAAGACGCGGCGGTGTTGAACGCTAATGCTTGCGGCACGTTGACGAGTTTCTGCGGGTTGAGCGGGAGCCACTGTTGCGTGCGCTGAATCAGATACAGCAGGGCCATGGAAACGCCACTAAACAGGAGCATGGCGACGGCATACTCCGTCCAACGCATCTCGTGCTTTTCGTCCACGCCGGTAAGGCGGTATACGAGCCTTTCGATGGGCCGCAGGATGGGGTCTAGAAAGGTTTTTTCCCGGTTGAACACCCGCGTCATAAAAATGCCGAGCGGCTTGGTGACCGCAAAGACCACCGCAAGTACGAGAAGGATTTGAAACCAGCCATTCGCGGTCATGTTAGAACCTCTCCGGTCTTAGGAGCGCGAAGAGCAGATAGCCGCATAGCCCCACGCAAATGACCAAGAGCACCACGTTCTCTAGATTCATAGGTTGTTCTTTCTCAGCCGTTCGCACGCGCGGACGTACAGGATGGCCACTCCAACAAACAGCGCGGTCGCGGCAATGAAAACGATGTCCAGCATGATTCTGCTTTCTCCTCCGGCTGACTAATGGTCGAACGTGAAAATCAGCCCGACAATCAAGAGGTGCTGGGTCGGCGTCAGGCCGACCACACCCGGCTGAACTTCGGCACCCCTGAAGAAGCCTCCATCCGGCCCCCGCGAATCGTCGTAGCGATGCTCCAGCCGCAGGATCGTATTGGTTAGGCGATACGGGATGCGATATTCGAGGGTTGTCGTGATGGCTTTGACGGTCTGTCTGGATAACGTCCATCGGGCATCACGATCCCAAAAAACTTCAGGGCGTACCGTCACGCTCCAGCGGTGGTTCAGAGCCCAGTGGACCGGCAACTGGCCAGTCATCATCAAGGCGCGGGGATTTCCAGGCGCCGCAACACGTTCCGACGAATAAATATATTCAAAGGCGAAAGTGAGGCGATCTGCTTTGCGTTCGACGATGCTATCGGAAAGGAAGCGCCAGTCGCCGACGGAAGTGTCCGCTTGATGGGGCCCCACAAGAACCGTCTCCTTGACTGTTAGGCGCGGGCTTGCCTTGTAGGCTAGTTGAGCGCCCGAACTCGGAACACTGTTGGCGTTGGCCAGATGCCAGTATCCATTCACCACGAACAACGCGCCGGTGAGCTTTTCGTTGAAGGGATAATTAGCGTTCACGCCCATCATCAGATACGGCGTGAAGTCGGCTCCCCAGGGTCTCGTGTATGTGAAATTGTCCTTGGCATAGAGCGAATCGTACCCGATCAGACTGCCGAAGATTCCGCCTTGCAGAGTGAGCCCTTTGCCTACGGGAGCTAGATAAGACAAGTTCGTTGGGCCGAGGTGGCGCAACCCTTCGGAACCGGGCAAGTTGGGAGCTGTCGCGGAAAATCCGAATACCTCGGAGTCTTTGCCTGCTTGGACGGTCAGTTCGGTGCCCCATCGAGACTCTTCGGAGGCCTGCTTTTTGAGGTACGCCGCCGCCATATTGAGTTGCAACTCATCGACATGGAAAGTGGTTCCGCGGCTTCGGAACAAGTGATTTGAGGGATGGTTGAAATCGAGCAGGTAGCCGAGGTCCATGAAGCCGCCATAGTGCCATTGAGGTTTCGGTAGGGCTGCCGCGGGTTCTTTGGACGGCGCATCCTGAGTGGGCGCACCACCGAGAAACGACCTGTCTTCCGTTTGAAGAGCGTCTCCGTTCACTTCAGATCCCTCGGGAGTAAGCTGTGTTTGCGCATATGCAACGCCAGAGCAAACGATGATGGCTGCGAGTAATCCGGCTATCTTAGCTTCCGGCATGATTGAGCTTGTGCTCGACGACCTTCCTGTCTGTGAAGAATGGCTCGGCCGAGGGGTCTTGGAGTCATTGTGACCACCCGCTGCGACCCCGTTCTTGGAGTTCCTCGTACGGATCCCCGGCGATGGACTATTCTCGTTTGCCTCGACTCGCGAAAAAACTGGACTAGCGCATACAACATGAACGCAAGCCCGAAGCCCACGGCGGTCAAGAAGATCCACATCGCTCTCAGGTGCATTTCCTATGTCAGGCCTCCCGTATTCCTTGTTCCACGGACATGCGGGGCGCCAACAATGGTCGAAATCATGAATCACAACACGTAAGAAAGTCCTAAGGAAGGGGTCAGGATTTCATCAGGATTCGGCCACGCCGACGGCCGACAGGCATCAGAAACACGTCAGAATTTGACAAGAATGGCCATGTTGAGCCGGTTCTCGACCTTCCTCAAATCCGGAGCCCAGCTGGTAACGATGGAACCGGGAGAGCCGGTGTTGCCACCCGGCGGCGTAACGCCTCCCGGTCCCGAGAAGTAGGGAACATTGGCGCCCCTATAGTTGTACTCCCAGCGGAAGGTGATGTATTGGCTGGGCATCCAGTCAAAAGTTCCGGACGCATCCCAGGCTTTGTACGGGTCCCCTGGATTCTCGGTGAAATAAGATGTCCCCGAGGCGGCCGTCGCACCATTGATCGGGGGGAGTAGGACCAGATAGCGTCCTGGATTGTTGATTCGTCCACCGCCGATCGTCAGCCCGTAACGGTCGTTATCGAACCAGAGGCGATTGTAGAGCATGACACCCAGAAAGCTCTGCTTCGGACCTTTTGCAGAATTGCCAGCGCAACTCACACCGCCACCGTGCTCGCAACCCATGTCGCCAGTGAGTGAGAACGCCGCTTTGTCGACAAAGCGTCTCGGATTGTCGTAATACTTGACCTCGATGCTGTCATCTGTGTGATAGCGCACGCGGCCCGGAGTATTCGGCGCATCCTCGCCCAACATGTATTGATTGCCGAGAACCGACAGCCAGCCGTTTGGCCGCCACAAGATTTGGAATCCGAAGCCCGGGCGATTGTTAAAACGTCCGTAGGACTGCCATCCGTTGACAAACCACGGCTCAATCTTCAAGTGCTCGGTGGGGAAAATCTGGACACGAACGCCATTGAAGAACCACGGGGTGTTGGAGGAAACGTAGGATGGCTGATAGGCCCAGTTGTCGAAATTGTAGTAGCTGAAGAGGCCCACGTACGACATGAAGATTCCTGCGTCGACGTTAACCCCATGCATCACGTTAAAGTGATAGCCGCCGTAGGCCTCCGAAAGGTACCGGTAAGCATTGTCGAGATTCCATTGGCCGCGGGCGGGGCTGGCGTCATTGCGCGGCGTGGTCTGCGAGTACAAGCCAAACTGCGTCATAATCCGGGCGCGAACGTTGTCGTAGTGGAAGTCGCCGCCGACACCGAGTTGTGTCAGTTGTACTTCATTTGACCGAAAGACCTCGCTGGAACCGCCGATGGTGTCGTCCTTGGGATGATGGAAATCGTAGATGTAGTCGACGTCAGCCCTGATTTCGGGAGTAAAGAACGTGGTGTCCAGTGGCACTTCCTTAGTGCGCGCGTTGCCGGTGAGCCAGGTGAAGTCTGCAAAGGAAAATGGTTCGCGGGCCGATGTGACGGGTTTGCCCGACTTGCCTTTGTCTGTGACTTGCGGCCCGGTGGATGCGGCGACATAACCGGCAGATAGAACATCCGGGTTAGCAGGCGCACCCGGGCTGGACGGTGCCATCGTTTTGCTGGATGTTGTGGAGGCTGAGTCGTTTCTTGGCGCCGGTTCCGGCTCCGGCGCAGCGGCCGTTGCCAACACGCTGGGTTGACCTTTAGCCTCAAGATCCGCAACGCGCTTTTCGAGTTGCTCGACGCGATCCAGTAGCCAGCGTTCACGCTCGGTCAAGACTGGGGCGGGTGCGGCGAGTTTCGCGGAGACTGGTCTTCCCGGCGTATCGTCCGGGCCATCATCGCTTGCAAACGATGGCGCGGGCGCTGCGCTCGCAAACGAGACTGCAATCACGAACAACCAGCCGAGCTTCCTTCTTTCCTGAAAGACACGCATTTTGCCTCCTTACATTTCTCGGCATGCTCGGCGGTGGTGATTGCTTTCCTGCGGGTGACGCATTTCGCAGCAATCGGCGACCTGGCCGGGCCCTTCAACTCAGAAGACACGACAGGGCAAGAAAAACAGAGCGCAAGACCCAAAGCTCTTCCTGGAGCGTGCCGAAGTCTCTCGCCACAAAAGAGGATAGGGAGACATCTCGGAGGAAGTCCTGAAGGATTCATAAGGAATTTGTAAGCGGCGACACGATGCCTCCCAATAAGCAATAACAAGGAGTCAGCGCCACATCGTTGGATGGGGAGTCTCGATTTTGTGGGGTGCGCGAAGCCGACAGACAGAACTCAGAAAGCGGTCTGGAGGCGAATCGCGAAACTCCGAGGAGGGGCAACGGAATTTCCGGAGAAAAGGCCTGCGAAATCGATCACGTTGAGGCGGTTGGTGAGGTTCTCGACGTCGGCTTGCAAGCGCATGTTCACGCTATCGTGTTTCCATAAATCTATCCCCGCTGATGCATCGAACGATAGAGATGGCTTGACGCGCCCGCGGGCAAAATCCACACGATTCACAATTTGCTGGCCAAACTGGGAGACGACGTCTTGCGCGGTGCCACCGAACTCGGTGGGAAGGCCGCTTCCATAGTCGGCGCCTAGTGCGACCCAGGCGCGGCGTGCAAGCTGGTATCGAAAGCGAGTGCGAAGGGTATGGCGTTGGTCCTGCGTGACCCAAAAACGGCCCTTTGCCTGACTCAAGGCGTTGGCTGCATCGGCACCCAGGAAGAGTCCTCCCGTGACGGGAAGATATGCCGATCCAACCATATAGGAATAGCTGACATATCCGGTCAGTTTGCCCAACTGAGGGATTTCGAGTTTGCCCTCCGCGCCGTAAATGGAGGACTTGCGGAAGGAGATGGGAAAGCTGACGCCAGTGTCGAGCAATATGTCGTCATCCGCAAAGTTGTCTACACGCCGGCGAAAATAATTGACATCCAACTTGAATTTGCTGACGAAGCCCTTCGTCAATCCTACCTCGTAGTAGTTGCCGTGAGAGGGTTCCACCGGAAGACGCAAAACATTGGGATTGAGGGCGACGACCGCAGGAGAACTGGAGAGCAAGATATTTTCGAAAGCGGGTGTCTGGAAAACGCGATCGTAAGATGCGTGCAGCACCAGGTCAACCGATGGAACATAGCGCGCGATTCCCAGGCGCGGGCTGACGGCGTTTTGATTCACCAGCAATTGATAGTGATCCCATCGGAGGCCGGCGCTGACGGTCCACTTGCCGAGGCGGATGAAGTCTTGGAGGAAGCCAGATTGTTCGAGATCGCGTCCGCGGCCCGAAAAGTGGAAGGACGGCGGCGTGCCCGGCTCGAATTGCGTGAAATCGGTGACCAGGTCGCTGAATTGCTCGTGAATGCTGGTGGAATCCGCTTCGACGCCAGCCTTCCACTCTTGGATCCCGTGATGGAAGGAAACGGTGCCCTTGAGATACTCTTCGCGGAAACCTCGGTTCTGAAAGGCGACGATCGGTGTCGATAAGGCATTCGAGGAAAGACTATCCGTGTCATCGCGAGCCATCAGTCGCAGGTCTCCCAGAACATTTGGCGTGAAAATGTGCTGGTATGAAAGAATGCCCATGGTTTCAAAATTACCGCGGTCGTGCTTCTGCCCCGCGGCTTGTTGAAGGAGTTCGTTTGGGATTTCAAAGCGAGAAATTGCGTGGCGGAGGATCAAGCCGAGGCGGTCGCTGTCGGTGATGTCTCGTTCATAGTGAACGGAGAAGTCGCCGTTTGTGGCGGTGTTGGCGTAGTTTTGCACTACGGGAGGATTCAAGAATCGATCCGTCATCGCGCCATCGGCGCTGACTCCGAGGGTGTTCTTCCCCCAAGCGTATTGCGTCAGAACGTACGCGCCTGCGGTGCCGAAACTCCCGCCAGAGAGCACAGCTTTCCCGTGGAATCCTGGGCGCGCGTCTTTGGTCGTGGATACTTCGACGACGCCGCCCAGCTTTCTTCCGTACTCGGCGGGAATGTTCGCCGTGTAGATGCTCATGGATTGCACGTCGTCGGCCTCAATTTCGGTGCCAAAACTGGGCGAGCGATTGTCCGTGAGCGGCACGCCGTCAACCACGAATTGCGTCTGATACTCAGAACCCCGGGGATGCAGAACGGCATTGCCTTCATAGAGCCAGCCCGGTTGAGAATTCACAAGGTCCACGACGGAGCGGCCAGGCAGAGACGTGGATCTTTCCTCGATGGTCTCGGAGCCAATGCGATTGATGGTGCCAGTGCGGTGGGGATCGACGAGAGTGTCGGTATCCTGGACCGTGACCGAAGTATTCACCGCGGCGAGACTCAGCGTCACATGGTATTCGGCGGGAACGGCGGAGCGAACTTCCACAGAATCGGTGAAGGGCGCAAAACCCTGCTGCTCGACTTGGACGCGATACAGTCCAAATGGCAGACGCTTGGCAGCAACCGTCCCCGAATCGTCGGTGACAAAGGTCGTGCGAAACTGATCGGCCTCGCATACCAGCTCGATGGAACTCTTTACCGCGTCGCCCGAGGGGTCGGTGACCTTGACGCGCAACTCGCCGGTATTGCTCTGGGCAAGGAGGGTTGTGGCGCATAGGAAAAATAGGGCCAGGGATCGTTTCATTGCTCGTTCCAGACAATTGTTCCAAGCAATTATGATGTCGCGCTGCGGTGAATGTTAGCGGTACTTTTCCGGTTGGTGACGCGCAACCCGCAATATCATTGCGGCTCTGAGCAAGCAACCGGGAAGTGAGGGGTTTTGTTCTGCTCCGGTGTGGGCTAAGCTGAGAGCTGAGATGAAGAAGCGGAAGAGAAAAGTCTTGGACGTTGGGACAGAAGCGCGGCGACGCGCACGCGAGTCCGGAGTTGCGCCTGCCGCAACCCGGGTTATCGCGGACAAGCGAAAGCGTCCGCCGAAACACGGGAAAAAATGGTTGGAGAGGGAATTGGGCTGAGGGCGAGCCGCCGCTTCCGTCGTTTAGGTCCAGACCGGACCTAATTTTTCGAACCTCAGCCGGGTTTGTTGGCGGGGACGGATTCGTCGGCGCGGAACAATGCCGCCGGGGCCATCTTTCGCCGGCTCGCAAGTTCCGATGCGATGGTCTCCAAGTCCTTCTTATCAAATCCCATGCAGCTGACTTTCACACTGCCGTCCGTCTCGATGAGAAAAATTGTAGGCACATTCGTCAGACCATAGGCGTTCGAGACGGGATAGCCCTTTTCGTCCAGGGTCATCGGAAACGTTGCGCCATATTGTTTGGCAAAATCTTTGGTATCCCGCGCGTCATCCTGGGATATTCCCAAAAACGTCACGCCATCGCCGCCGTAGCGTTTGTAAAGACGCTCGAGGAATGGAAAGGTGAACTGGCAGACGGGACACGAGACTTTGAAGAACGCCGCGACCACTGGGCCCTTCTGCATCAACGCGTGGAGAGAATAATCCTTGCCGTCAAGGCCTTTCAGGGAAAAGCCCGGTGCGATATTCCCAGCCTCAACATGGGTCATTGCTCCGTCCGTCCCTATCCAGCGAGAGAACCGCCGTAAGATTCCCATCTTTTGAGTTTATCGTAGCGCCGCACCAAGGGACATGCAGCGTGCTGCGGAACGTGTCCGGTTAATGTATCTGCTTCGTCTTGCGTTGCATGTAGTCCATCAGCAGATACTGGCCGAGCGTGTAGGGCGTTGTGAAATATGCTTTGCCGCGACACATTTCCGTGATCTTTTGAACGAAGTGCACCAGGCTGTAATCGCTCGCCAACATGAAGGTATTGATCAGAATGCCTGCGCGCTTGCACTTGTTGACCTCTTCGAGCGTTTGGCCGACCACGAAGGGGTCCAGGCCGAAGGCGTTTTTGTAGATGCGCCCATCTTCCAGCGTGAGCGCGGACGGTTTGCCATCCGTGATCATGACGATCTGGCGCATATCCTTCTTCTGTCGGAGCAGGATGCGTTGCGCCATGCGCAGGCCTTCGCGTGTGTTGGTGTAGTACGGGCCGACTTGCACGCGGGCCAGCTCACCGAGGGGAACTTCCTCCGCGCTGTCATGAAACAGGACCAGGCTCAACGTGTCGCCCGGATATTGTGTGCGGATCAGATGCGACAACGCCATCGCCACTCTCTTTGCGGGTGTGAAGCGATCTTCGCCGTAAAGAATCATGCTGTGACTGCAATCCAGCAGTAGAACCGTGGCGCAGGAGCTGTGGTATTCACACTGGTGCACCATCAGGTCCGAATAATTGATTTCGATGGGGACCTTGGCGCCGTCGCGGCGCACGGCATTGAACAGGGTCTCGCTGACGTCCAGATTCAACGTGTCGCCGAATTCGTATTGCCGCGAAACGCCGCTGGCTTCGATGCCGGTGGACAAGTCGCGCGTATCGTGACGCCCAAAGCTGCTGCGGCCCAGCGATCCGAGCAAATCCTGCAACGTCTTGAAACCCAGAAAATCGATGGTCTTGTCGGTGATTTCGAAACGCGCTTCGGCTTGCCGCTCTTGCGGCTGCCCGAGCTGGCCTCTCGCGCTGGTTTGCGGCGGCGGGGTAACTTGCGGGGGCTGCTGAGGATTGATGTAGCCTTCCTGAGCCATCCGCTCCATCAATTTGTCGAGCAGGTCTTTTACGGCTTGGCTGTCCTTGGCCTGCGGATTTTTGAGCATCTCGCGCAACTCATCGCTCATGGCGTCTTGCGGCAGCAGGTCGCTTTCTTGCAGAGCTCGCAGGATCGCTTCGCGGAGAGCCTCCATCGATTTTTCCGGGTCCATCTCGGAGACGCCATAGAACTGGGACTCGAAGCCGCTTTGCAAGAAGAAGTCGCCGAGCCGGCGGACCAAGTCTTCCAGATCAACCGCATCGGCTGGCTCGCCGACGTATTTTCCGTAGCGAATGAATTTCATCGTTGCTGCTTCCTGGTACCCGTTCAGTTGAACTGGCGGCGAGGACGCCCTGGCGGCGTCTCGCGGGACTCCGGCTGCCGTGGCTTTTCGGCAAAATAGCCGCGCTCTTCGCTGCGGCCGATTCTCCGGTGCGCCCACAATCCTTCCAGAATCATTTCCGCAGCGGCTGCGACGGCTCCCGCATCCTTACGATCCGTCACTCCCAGGCGCGCGATGTGTTCAAGAATGCCCTGGATATTCGACAGCTGCCGGCAGCGTTCGGCCGTTGTCGCGAGCTCCGGCAATTTCAGTTCACCGCCCAATTCAAACCATTGGATCACCGGCTGAAAGCCCATTTCCGGGAAGCGCTTGCTGAAGACGCGGCCCACGGCGGTGCGAATCAGCTCGCGGGCGATGGTGTCCGCCCCCTTCAGTTCGCCTTCGTATTCAAGTTCGAGCTTGCCGGTGATGGCCGGTAGCGCGGCATAGATGTCCGCGACGCGTGCAACGCCGTGCTTTTCTCCGGTTCTCACGGCTCGTTGCTCCGCATTGCTCACGACGCTTTCCAGTGTGGTGATGGGAAGCCGTTGGCTAACGCCAGAGCGGCGGTCCACGCGCTTGTCCTCGCGCGCCTGAAAAGCAATTTCCTCCACCACTTCCCGCAGATATTCAGGAACTTCAATCTTTCGGCCTGCATCGCGGCCGACCCACGCCTCTTGATGGGTGATGGTCATGCCCTCAGCGACGCTCGACGGATAGTGCGTCCGAATCTCCGCGCCGATGCGATCTTTCAGCGGGGTGATGATCTTGCCGCGCGCGGTGTAGTCCTCGGGATTCGCGGTGAAGACGAGGAGCACGTCCAGAGGGAGCCGCAGCGGGTAACCCTTAATCTGAATGTCGCCTTCCTGCATGATGTTGAACAGGCCCACCTGAATCTTGCCCGCCAGATCGGGCAGTTCGTTGACGGCGAAGATTCCACGATTCGCGCGAGGCAACAGCCCGTAGTGAATCGTGAGCTCGTCGGAAAGATCGCGCCCGCCGCGCGCCGCCCGGATGGGATCGACGTCGCCGATGATATCGGCCATGGTCACGTCGGGCGTCGCGAGCTTTTCGACGTAACGCTGGTCCCGCGACATCCAGGCGATGGGCGTGTTGTCGCCCTCGGCAGCAATCTTTTCCCGGCAGGCGCGGCAAATCGGCCGCAACGGGTCGTCGTTAATTTCACAGCCCGCCACCACCGGTATCTCGGAATCCAGCAATTGCGCCAGGCCGCGCATGATGCGGCTCTTGGCCTGCCCGCGCAAGCCCAACAGGATGAAGTTGTGTCGCGAAAGCAGCGCATTGACGATTTGCGGAACAACGGTGTCTTCGTAACCGTGCACGCCGGGGAAGAGGGGCTCGTTTCTCTCGATCGCCCGCAATAGGTTTCTCCGGATCTCATCCTTGACGGAAATGGACGCGGTGCGTGCGTCAAAGTCCGGGATGCTGCGCAATTCGCCGAGAGTGCGGGGTTTCGCATGCCCCGGCCGGGATTGCATGGATGTGCTTGCCGTCATTGGGCCCCATTCCGCACGGCTCTAGCGCCGCGCCACAAATCTAATTCAGACCGTGTCCATTCCCGTCGGCGCGCTGGCGCAACGCCTCTGCTTTCTGTAGATGCGGCGCCCATTCGCGAAGGTACGTCACCAGTCGTTCCTCGCGGTCAGCCTCCGACCGCAGTTCCAGCACTTGCTGCTTCCACATCAAATCCATGGGCAAAGTGCTTGCCACGACGTACGAAAAGTTCTCCGGCAGGTCACCCTGGATGTTTCTGGGATAGTCGCCGTAGACGATCG
>JBGOVR010000218.1:0-5934 GCA_041478205.1 Candidatus Acidiferrum sp. | reverse complement strand
GCGGGCATGCTGAAGTCGCAGCTCGGATGCGTAGGCAGCGTGGCGTCCGGCGCGGAGAAAACGCCGCAAAAGGCTGCCAGCCCGCTGGAGCAACTCGGCACTAGCGCCCTGGGCGGTCTTTTGAAAAAGAAAAAGCCGTAGGGCCCGCCGCACCACGGCGCATTTCTACTGAGACACAGCGGGCGCTCCGTCCTGCACGCAAATTTTTGTTCCTCAGCTATTTCTCCATCGATCCGCTCGAATCGTCTTACTCTCCTTGACTCTTCGGAAACTTCCCCCTAACCTTTTCCGTCTGCCAAAACAGTGCTTTGTGGATCGCGTCCTTCCGCGCCGTCCAAACAAGGAGTCGTGAATGCCTTCTGTCCTCGGTCGAAGCTTGTCGTTTGCCCTCGCAGCCATCGCAACTCTAGTCGTTCTTCTTGCCGCGGCACCACGGATCACGGCGCAGGGCGGTGAGCC
The DNA here is from genome assembly GCA_041478205.1 of Candidatus Acidiferrum sp. Taxonomy (GTDB): domain Bacteria; phylum Acidobacteriota; class Terriglobia; order Acidiferrales; family UBA7541; genus Acidiferrum. Next base: position 5,475 of record JBGOVR010000218.1, on the reverse strand, counting down.
GCAATACTTCGCCATTCGCGGCGCGACCGTCGTTCCCGTCTCCGGCCCCCGCATCGAAAACGCCACGGTCGTCATTTCGCGCGGTGTAATCACCGCTGTCGGCAAAGATGCCAGCTTCCTGCAAGAAGCCTGGGTCATCGACGGCAAAGGACTGACCGTTTATCCTGGCCTGTTCGATTCCTTCACGGACATCGGTCTCTCCACCGCTCCGCCGCCTCCGGGCGGAGAAGGCGGTCCGCGTCCGCCGCAGCCGATTTCGCGAGGGCCCGAAGACCGCCCCGGCTCCACGCCCTGGCGCGATGCCGCCGGAGAAGCCAGCCTCGCTGACAAACGCATTGAAACGTGGCGCAGCGCCGGCTTCACCACGGTCATTGCCGCACCCAAGGGCGGCATCTTTCCCGGTCAGGCCGCAGTGCTCGATCTGGCCGGCGAGCGCAACGGCGATCTCGTCGTGAAATCACCCGTCGCCATTCCTGTTTCGTTGCAGCCTGCCGGCAATTTCAGTAGTTTCCCCGGCTCGCTGATGGGCACAGTCGCTTACGTCCGCCAGATTTGGCTGGACACGGACTGGAGCACCAAGGCCGAGGCCATCTATGAAAAGAATCCGCGGGGCGTTGCGCGGCCTCGCTACGACCGCACCGAAGCCGCACTCACCGACGCCTTGGAAGACCACGCGGTCGTACTCATCCCCGCGAACAACTCCGTGGAAATTCGCCGTGCGTTTGAGCTTGCCGACCGTTGGCACGTCAACGGCGTACTCTACGGCGGCCAGATGGGCTACGAAGTCGCCGATGAAATCGCCGCAAAGAAACTTCCGGTTCTCGTGGATTTGAAATGGCCGGAAGCAGACAAGGACGCCGACCCGGACGCTGTCCCTTCCCTGCGCACGCTGCGTTTCCGCGACCGCGCGGCGTCTTCACCGGCTGCGCTCGCCAAAGCCGGAGTGAAATTCGCGTTCTATTCCGGCGGCATCGCCGCGCCGAAGGACATTCTGAAGGCTGCGAAGAAATCGATCGATGCGGGCCTCAGCGCCGACGCCGCGTTGCGCGCTCTAACTCTTACGCCTGCCGAGATTTTCGGCGTTGCGGATCGCCTCGGCTCCATCGAAAACGGAAAGATCGCCAATCTCATCGTCGCCGATGGCGACCTCTTCAACGAAAAAACCAAAATAAAATATGTTTTCGTCGATGGTCACAGATTCGATATACGCGAGCCGGAAAAGCCCAAGGATCCTCCCAAGGGCGATCTCACCGGCAAATGGAAACTCGCCTACACCACGCCCGATGGTCCAGAAGAATCCACCGCCGACCTCGCCATGGCGAGCGACGGCACGCTCTCCGGCACGATAGGCAGCGCCAAGCGCGGCACCGCCAACATCATCAGTGGCTATCTCGGCGTCGACAAGTTCAGTTTCGTCATCAATATTCCGATACAAGGCTCGCCCTCCGACGTCACCTTCACCGGCACGTTCGACGGCACTTCGCTAGAGGGCACTCTCAACACTGTGGGCATGGACCTCGACTTCACGGGAACAAAATCCGACGCTCCCACTTCGAGGAACCGTGGCGAGATCGCGCTGGGAGGCGCCCGATGAGAATGCGAGCCGTCACTTGTGCCAAGCTTTTTCTTCTCTCAGCACTTCTCACGGGTCTCGTGCCGTTTCAAACGCGCGCCGCAAATTCGCCGGCTGCCGCCAACGAGCCCGCGCCGGTCATCTTGATTCAAAACGCCACCATTCTCACCGTCTCGCACGGCAACATCGAGCACGGCTCGATCCTTATTAAGGATGGCAAAATCGCCGAGGTCGGCTTGTCCATCAAAGCCCCGAAAGACGCGCAGGTCATCGACGCTGCCGGCCAGTTCGTCATGCCCGGCATCGTTGATTGCCACTCGCACATCGGCGTCGATGGCGACGTCAATGAAGGCAGCATCGCGGTATCCTCGATTGCGAATATCGCCGACGTTCTCAATCCCGACGACATCGGCATGTACCGCGACCTCGCCGGCGGCGTCACCACCGCCAACGTTCTCCACGGCAGCGCCAATCCCATCGGCGGCCAGACGGTGGTCATCAAGCTGCGCTGGGGCCAGCCCGCCTCGAGGCTTCCGTTCGAAGGAGCTTTGCCCGGAATCAAGTTCGCTCTTGGCGAGAATCCCAAACACTCCAACTTCGGCGGCCGCGGCTCGGGCGCCCGCTATCCCGCCACGCGCATGGGCGTGGAAGAAACCATCCGTGGCGCATTCGCAGAGGCGCGCGATTACAAAAGCGCCTGGGACGTGTACAACAAACGTGTCGCCGCCGGTGAAAAGAATCTCATCCCGCCGCGCCGCGATCTGCGCCTCGAGCCCCTCGTCGAAGTTCTCGAAGGCAAGCGCTACGTGCACTCCCATTGCTACCGCGAGGACGAAATCCTGATGCTCCTCCGCGTAGCCAAGGAATTCGGCTTCAAGGTGCGCACCTTCCAGCACGTCCTCGAAGGCTACAAAGTCGCCGACGAACTGGCGGCCGCCGGCGTAGGTGCTTCCACTTTCTCTGATTGGTGGGCCTACAAAGTCGAGGCATACGAGGCCATTCCGTACAATGCCGCGCTCATGACGCGCCGCGGCGTGATCGTTTCGATCAACTCCGACGACGCCGAAGAAGCCACGCACTTGAACCAGGAAGCCGCGAAGAGCATCAAGTTCGGCGGCTTGTCGCATGACGAAGCTCTCAAGCTCGTGACCATCAATCCCGCGATGCAGCTGGGCATCGACAAGCGCGTCGGCTCGATCGACCCCGGCAAAGACGCCGACCTGGTCATCTACAATCACGATCCCCTCAGCGCCTACGCCGTCGTCCAGAAAACCCTGATCGATGGACGCGTGTATTTTGACCGCCAGCGCGACCTCGCCGGGCGTCCGAGCCTTGAAAAAGAAAAGAAGACGCTCCTCGATAAAGAAAAGAAAGCCTCTGAGAAGAAAGCCGACGAAAAGAAGCCAGATGAGAAAAAACCAGACGAGAAACCTAAACCTCCGGCAGACTCGGTAGCCCAGACCTTGAGCCTTGAACGTGGCGTTGCGCCCACCGGCGGTGTCCTGTGAGACACCTCTCGATGTCGCGGCGTTTTCTTTGCCTCCTGTGCTTTCTCAACTTCCTTTGCTTCTCTTTCGTTTCAGCAAGCCACGCGCAATCTCAACCCGGAACCACGTATGCCATCACCCACGCAAGAATCTTCACGCTTGCCGGCCCACCGATTGATGACGGCACGCTCGTCATCCGTGACGGAAAAATTGCCGCCGTGGGCGCGAGTGTGGAAGTTCCCGCCGGAGCGCAAGTCATCGACGCGAAAGGCCTGCAGGTCTACCCTGGCCTCTTCGATCCCATCACGCAGATGGGACTCCGCGAGATCGGCGCGGTCAGCGCCACGGTGGATTCCACGGAAACCGGCGCGTACAACTCCGACGTGGTTGCCGCGGAAGCAGTCCTGCCATCGAGCGAGCACATCCCCGTGACGCGCGCGGCCGGCATCACCGAAGTTCTCGCCGTACCCGCCAGCGGCGGCTTCGACTCCTCCGGCTCGGATGGTGTTCTCGGCGGGCAAGCTTCCGCCATTCACCTCGCCGGCTGGACCATCAGCGACATGCTCATCAAGAAGAGCGTCGCCATGGTTTTAAGCTGGCCGCAAATGAAAACGGAGTCGTTTGATTTGTCTACCTTTTCCAGAAAACAGAAACCGTTCAAGGAAGCCAAAGAAGAATACGAGAAGCAGGTGAATGAGCTTACGGACTGGCTGGAGCGCGCGCGGCACTACGCGCTGGCCATGGGCCATGGCGGCCCCGCGGACTATCAACGCGACCTCAAACTCGAAGCTCTCGTGCCCGTCACTCGCGGCGAGCTGCCCGTGCTGGTCTTCGCCGACCGCGCTCGCGAGATTCGCAGCGCCGTCGAGTTTTGCGACAAGCAGAAGCTCAAGATGATCCTCGCCGGCGGCTCCGAAGCCTACAAGGTGAAAGACTTGCTGCGCTCGAAGAATATCCCGGTCATCCTGCGCCCGACGCTCACCGAGCCTCTGGAAGAGGACGATGCCTATGACCGTTTGCTCACGCAGCCCGCGGAGCTCGCCTCCGCCGGCGTGAAGTTCGCCTTCGGCAGCTTCGATAATTCCTTCGCGCGCCGCCTCGGCCAGCAAGCGGCCAACGCCGTGGCCTACGGCCTTCCGTACGACGAAGCCTTGAAAGCGGTCACGCTTTATCCAGCGCAAATCTTTGGCCTTGCCGACCAGGTCGGCACCCTGGAGGCCGGCAAAGTCGCCAACCTCATCGTCACCACCGGCGATCCGCTGGAACTTACGACCGATGTGAAATTTCTCTTCATCAAAGGTCAGCGGACCTCTCTGGACAACAAACATCTCGCGCTGTACGAGAAGTACCTGAATCGCCCGAAGGCCCAGTAGCACAGGCACTCCTGTGTCAACGTAGGCAGCACTAGGTCCAATTTCACAGCCTATGGTAGTGACGTAGACTCTCTCAGTGAAACTGGCAGAAAAAGCTCGGGCTGATCAGCCTAGTCCAGCGCCTTGTTAAGTGTCGTTACTATGTTCAACGGTTATTACGACTTTCCCTTGCGCATGTCCTTCTTCAAGATAACGGATCGCTTCCGCCACGTCGCTTAACGGGTAACGTCTATCGATGACGGGTACAACTTTTCCGGCTTCAAGAAGATCTTTCAGAAAAACCAAATCCTTCTGGTTTATATTCGCTATAAAGAAACACGTCTTGTTGCTCCCGATCGGCGCCAGTAATGGTCCCAGTAACATCGCTTGGAAAACTTGAGCCAAACCACCTCCGACCAAAACATAAGTTCCGTCCCGACTCAGCGCACGCCGGTAATCGAAAATCGAATGATGGGCATTCGCAGCCAGGATCAGATCGTAACGCTGCCCGCTTTTCGTGAAATTTTCTCGCGTGTAATCAATGACATGGTCGGCGCCAAGCGATCGCGCCGTGTCCACATTCCTGGTGCTGCACACGGCAGTGACTTCCGCCCCGAACGATTTGGCAATCTGGATCGCGAACGTACCCACACCACCCGATGCGCCATCCACCAGAACCTTGTGGCCTTGCTGGATCCTGCCCTTATCACGAAGACCCTGAAGGGCAGTGAGTGCCGCGATTGGTACTGCTGCTGCGCCCTCAAACGATAGATTGGCTGGCTTCAGTGCCAATTTATCTTCAATAGCACACACATACTCGGCAAACCCTCCGCCTCCGAAACCTGTTACCCCGAACACCTCGTCGCCTGGCTGAAACTGCTTTACGTTTCTGCCAACCGCTTCCACTTGACCCGCGATATCGCAGCCGAGGACCTGATGTTCTGGTGTGCGCAGCCCTGGGATCAGGCGGATCAACGGCACACCTCTCATGTGGAACAAGTCCAGTGGATTTACCGATGCCGCGTGAAGCTTTATCAGGATCTCATTGTCCGCGGGGGTAGGC
>JBGOVR010000072.1:0-22186 GCA_041478205.1 Candidatus Acidiferrum sp. | reverse complement strand
CTGGAAAACACACGATGCACCTGGCCATTCAAAACACTCCCTACGATTTGGCCGGAGACCAGAACTGGGATCAAATCAAGGATGCCTACGCGGAACACGTCTTCGACATCGTGAGCACTTACGCTCCAAACTTCCGGAAAATTGCCAAAGGTAAGCACGTCATCACGCCTTTGGATTTGGAGCGCCGCCTCGGACTTCCCCGCGGTTGCGACTTTTACATCGACATGAGCCTCGACCAGATGTATGGTCTCCGGCCTATGGCTGGAATGGCTAACTATCGCACCCAGTTTAACAATCTGTACTTGACCGGCGCTTCTACTCATCCCGGAGGCGGCGTCACCACCGCTCCAGGCATCAACACCGCCAACGCCGTTTTGCATGACCTGGACATGAAAACCATTCAAACAGGGGCTGCAGTCGTGGGTGAGTCAGGGGCGTAGGATCGTGCACTATATCGTGGGCATCGACACGGGCGGAACATTCACCGACTGTGTCGCCGTCGATGACCATGGTTCGGTCACGATCGGGAAAGCCCCTTCAACCCCGGGCTCCTCGCAGAGTGTTCTCGACGCGCTGGATGCCGTCGGGCAACAACTCGGGCTTACTCTGAACGATTTTCTTACGCACATTCGCGTGCTTGCTCATGGCGTGACCATCGGTCTCAACGCGCTCCTCACGCGCTCCGGAGCAAAGACCGGATTGATCGGCACGGCCGGCCACGGCGATGCCATCCTCATCGGCAGAGCTCACCAGAAGACAGCAGGGCTTGGAGAAACCGAACTTACTTTTCCGGCAAAATTCACCAAACCCGCTCCTCTGGTGCCCCGGGATCGCATCGTCGAAGTGAATGAGCGCGTCGACTACAAAGGTGCTGTTCTTGTTCCCCTGCAGGAAAATGAGGCGCGTCGGGCTATCGACGCCTTGGTCTCACAGGGTGTAGAAGCTATCGCCATTTCCCTGCTCTGGTCTTTCAAGATGCCCAAACACGAGCAGCTACTGCGCGCCTTGGTCGAGCGCTACTACCCCAATATCTTTGTTACCGCTTCGAGCGACCTTGCCCCGGTTATCGGAGAGTACGAAAGGACCGCCACAACCGTCATCAACAGCTACATTGGCCCCACCATGCTCAGCTACTTCGAGGGTTTGACCCAAAAGCTGCGGCTTGCAGGCCTCCAAGATGAGCCTCTCATTATGCAGAGTGCCGGCGGTGTGCTCAGCGCGTCGCAGGCGGCCCGCGAGAGTATTCGAACTCTGAACTCCGGACCCATTGGCGGTGTGGTCGCCGCCCATCACATGGGAGAGTTGTTAGGCCTGGAAAACATCATCACCACCGACATGGGCGGAACAAGCTTCGATGTTGGCCTCATCGCCCATGGTCAGGCCCTCTACGCCCGTGAGCCGGTCGTCGATAAATACAACTTGGCCGTTCCAACGATCGACATTCGCTCTATCGGCGCGGGTGGCGGAAGCATTGCCTGGGTGGAACCCGATACGGGAGTACTCCATGTCGGGCCCCAAGGCGCCGGTGCCAGCCCAGGTCCCGCATGCTATGCGAAAGGCGGTGCTCGTCCCACGGTCACTGACGCCGATCTTGTCTTGGGCTACATCAACCCGAATTTCTTTCTGGGTGGGCGTATGAAGCTCTCCGTCGAGAAAGCTCGCGACGCGATTCAAACTGCGATTTGCCCGCACACCAAGCACGACGTGGAAGAGGCCGCTGCGGCAATCTTTCACATCGTCAACTCTCACATGGCCGATCTGATCCGCAAATGCACCATCGAAAGAGGCTATGTACCTAGCCAATTCTCTCTTTTTCTTTTCGGCGGTGCCGGTCCGGTTCACGGCGTGACTTACGGTGGTGATCTCCGGGCACGGGGGATTGTAGTTCCCGCGATGGCCGCGGCCTTCTCGGCTTTAGGAATTGCTTCTTCCGACGTCCTGCAGACCCGGTCCCATTCCGACCCCATGCCTCTTCCCGTGTCCGCTACTGCGGTCAGTGCCGTACTGAGTTCGCTACGGCAGAAAGCCCTCCATGCTTTGGAACATGAATCTGCCGCCGCCGGTGAAATTACGGTGCGCCAGTTCGTCAGCATGCGCTATCGGAGACAGATCCACAACGAGGTGTGGGTAACTCTTCCCGATGGAGAAGTCACGGACGAGATCCTCGAACGAACGTGCGAATCGTTCAAGTTCCGATACGAGGAGCTGTACGGCAAGGGCTCTGCTTACGAGCAGGCCGGGATGGAGATGGTCACATTTCGCGTGGATGCTTACCGGCGAAGCCCCAAGCCGAAGTGGAATCGCTTGTCTTCTGAAGGTGCTGATGCCTCGAGCGCGATAAAGGAGAAGCGCAACGTCTTTTTCCGAGGTCACGGGTTTACGCCGGCTCGTATCTACGATTTCAGCCGCCTGCGCACAGGCAATAAGCTTCCTGGTCCCGCCGTGATCGAAGCCAGCACCACTACCGTCATCATTCCTCCCCAGCGCGAGGGTCGTGTAGACGGCTATCTCAATATCGTCGTGGAATGAACTATGAGTGACCACGCAACTCACGAAAGCCTTGACCCCGTTACCTTTGAAGTCCTCCGCCACAAGCTTTGGCAGGCCAACGATGAGGCGGGGCATACGATCCGCCTCGTGTCCGGGTCACCCATCGCTACCGAAGCTTACGACTTCAACACTGGAATTTCGGATGCCAACGGCGACTTGCTTTTCATCGGGCCGTACGTTGTTTTGCAGGCTGCCGTCCAGTCCCCCATTGTCAAAAATATTGTCCGCGATTATCCCGAGAATCCTGGAATCAATCCCGATGACATGTTCATCTGTTCCGATCCCTACTTCGGTGCTCTGCACCAAAACGACGTCACCTGTGTCGCGCCGGTCCATTGCGACGGACAATTGATCGCCTGGGCCGCCGCCACGATTCATCAAGTCGATGTCGGCGGTCCAGTGCCCGGCGGCTACGCCGTCGGTGCCCACGACATTTTTCAGGAGCCTCCGCCCATCCCGCCGCTGAAAATCGTGGAGCGGGGCACCATTCGCAAAGACATCGAGCGCGAATACCTTCGCCGGTCGCGACAGCCCTACTTGCTGGGTCTCGATCTCCGCGCCATGATCGCCGCCAACAATGCCGTGAAGTCGCGCATCCAGCAGCTCGCCCAAGAGTTTGGCGTCGCGACTCTCTTGCTTCTCTTCCGCAGCCTTAAAGATTATGCGGAGACGCGATTCCGCGCCCGCTTGCGTGAACTGCCTGACGGCACTTGGCGCCACATCGCGTTCCTGGATCATGACGGGCTCGAAGACAAGATCTATCGTGGAGTGTTGGAGATGACGAAGGAAAACGACACCCTGACCTTCGACTTCAACCAGTCTTCGGCGCAGGCGCCCGCGTTGATCAATTGCGCTCTTTCGGGCCTTCACGGTGGAGTGCTCAACGCCGTCCTGCCCTTGCTTTGTTTCGACATTCCTTGGGCCGCTGGAGGAATTTCCAACGCCATCCGCGTCCTTTGTGAGACCGGCAAGATCTACAACGCAAGCTGGCCAGCCGGCGTGTGTATGGGTTCGGTCGAAGCGGCACGCTCGGTGCTCAATTTGGCGAGCGTATGCATTGGCAAGATGCTAGCGGCCAGTGAAAAGTATCGCGAATTCTCAATGGCGTCCTGGTGCGTTCCCGGGGCTCAGATTTTGTTTGGCACGGATCAGCGCGGAGCTCCATTCGGCACCATGCTGCTGGATTCCATGGCTGGTGGTGGAGGCGCTCGCTCCGTCGCCGACGGCTTGGACTCCGGGAGCTATTTGTCCTCTATGGACAAGATCATTCCCAACGTAGAGATGAACGAATACTTATTTCCGATTCTCTACTTGTACCGAAAGACTTCGCCCGATTCAGGCGGAGCCGGTAAGTATCGCGGGGGGACCGGGGGCGAACACGCTTTTGTGGCCCACGATACGGACAAGCAAATCCAAACCGTCTTTTTTTCTCACGGTACCGAACAACCCGAGTCTGTCGGTTTGTCTGGAGGCCATCCGGGTAGCACAAACCAGTGGGCCATCGTTCGCGATTCGAACTTGCCGCAACTCTTGGCTAATGGCACGATTCCCACCAGTTGGCGATACCTCGAAGGAGCTGTCGAGCACCCTTCCGCCAAGAGCACCTTCTATCTCCGAGGGAGCGACGTTTCTGTCGCTATCTATTCGGGCGGCGGCGGCTATGGCGATCCACTCGATCGGGACCCGGAAAAGGTCCGCAACGACGTCAGCCAGGGATCTGTGTCCATCGACGCGGCACGCAGCATCTATGGCGTGGTCGTACGTGAGGACAAATCTATCGATCACCCTGCAACACGGACTCGCAGGGAAGAACTGCGCGCCTCCCATAAGACTCAAAAACGCAAGCCGTTTGCCGGCACAGGCACTCCGATCTCCGAGCATCTCGTCTTATGCAGTGCGCAAGAACATCAAGAGAGCGTCATCTGCTGTGTGCATTGTGGCCATGAATTCGGACCGCCCGACCGGAATCCGAAGTTGCAAGCGCTTCTAGTTGAGCTTCCCCTTCGGCAGGTGGAATGGATCGCAAACCCTTACAACCGCATGCACGACCGATTCGTGTGGCGAGAATTTTACTGTCCCGGCTGCTCTGCTCTTTTCGATGTGGAAATCATGCTACGGGATATGCCTCCGCTTTTCGACGCGCAGCTTCGCGCTACACCGCCACATTCTGACAAGAAATGAGCAACCCTATGGTCTTGAACGGAAAAACCGCGGTGGTCACAGGGGGTGGGAAAGGCATTGGCAAGGTCTTTTGCGAAGCGCTGGCCGGCGACGGCGCGTGCGTGGTTGTAGCCGACATTGATGAACAGGCGGCCACCCTCACTGCACAATCTCTCGCTGGCACGGGAGCCCGGGCGATCCCGAGCTGCGTTGATGTTTCCGATCGGCTGAGCACGGAATCCATGGCGCAAGCGGCGCTCGCCGCGTTTGGTCGCATCGATATCCTCGTTAACAATGCGGCCCTCTTTGCCGTTCTCCGTCACCAGCCGCTCTGGGATATCAGCGATGCCGAGTGGGATCGCGTCATGGCGGTCAACGTCAAGGGCATGTTCCACTCGCTTCTCGCCGTGCTCCCCGCGATGAAAGAACGCGACTACGGAAAAATCATCAACATCACCTCCGCCACCGTCTTCCGCGGTACACCGAACCTTCTGCACTACGTCACTTCGAAAGCGGCCGTCGTTGGTTTCACCCGTTGCGCCGCGCGCGAGCTTGGTCCTTTCGGCATTCGTGTTAACGCCATGGGCCCTGGCCTCACCGAGAGCGACACTGCCGTACACGCGCAGACTACGCCTGCCGAACTTTTCGAGCGATTACCGAGGGAGCGCGCCATCGCTCGCCCGGAACTTCCGTCCGATTTGGTGGGAACGTTGATCTACCTCGCTTCACCAGCGAGCGATTTCGTCACCGGGCAGACGATCGTCGTCGATGGTGGCGGCGTGATGCATTGATTCTGAAACGCAGTTGCCAGCGATGCCATGACCCAACCGACACGCATTTGGTACGGCCGAGACTCTTCGCAGTTTGCGGACTTGCGAGTACCACCTGGCTCCGGTCCCCATCCTCTCGTCATTTGCGTTCACGGTGGATTCTGGCGCGCGCGCTTTGGCCTTCAGGAAACAGAAGCGATCGCCTGTGATCTCACTCGAATCGGGTACGCAACTTGGAATATCGAGTTCCGGAGAGTCGGGCAGATTGGAGGAGGTTGGCCAGGAACGCTCCAGGATGTAGCGGACGCCGCGGATTGTCTCGTCCGATTGCGAGAAACCTGGCCGATTGATCTCCGCCTCGTGGTGTCCTTGGGACATTCGGCCGGGGGGCATCTTGCCTTGTGGCTCGCGGCACGCCACCGGTTGTCTGGAGCTAGCGGTTTTTGTCGCCCTGGTTCGTTGCGCATTGCCGGGGTTGTGAGTCTGGCAGGAGTCTGTGATCTGGTTCACATGGCGGGTATTGTGCCGGAGCACAATCCCGTTGTTGCCTTTCTTGGCGGGACGGTTTCGGAATTTCCCGAACGATATGCCGTCGCGTCTCCGGCGAATTTGCTTCCTCTCTCCGTGCCCCAGGTTCTGGTGCACGGAAACTGCGATGACCGAGTCCCTTTCGAAATTGGTTCCGAATATGCACGCCGAGGTCGCGACACAGGCGACGACGTGACATTTATACCGTTGCCCGGCGTCGGGCATTTCGAGTTTCTCGACGTCGACTCCGCTGCTTGGGCCCGGTCGCGAGAATCCCTCCAGCAGCTCGTCGCCCATCTTCGTGAAGTGAATTCCTGAATTTAGCTTACAGGTGGTTCGTGGTACTGCGCCAGATGTGGTGCTCAGTGTCCGCCTGTGATTCCTGGCCAGTCGTCCGTTCGGAAGGGTGAAGCTGGCAGCCCCTCCTTGTTGAATAGGTTGCACCGTGGGCTGTCGGCCCAGGCGTAGCGGACCGCCAAAGGGATCGCCACATCCTGGCTAGATACGACCACGGTGTCTCCCTCAACTCGTGCGCTCGCCCAGTGAAACTTTCGATCCGAACCAGCGACTGCGAAACCCTGCAACTCGCCTCCGCCACCGGCTTCCAGCCCGCTGCCCGCATGAGTGAAATGTATCCTGACTTCGTTTCCCTCGATTCTCATAGACTCAAACACAGGGCCTGAATACTCGATCGGCCTCTTATAGGCCGTGCCCAGCGCCCACCGTGCTAGCCGCTGGCCAACCTCGAGCTTCCGGTGCGGATGAACGTCTTTCGGATCGCCGACATCGATGGTGACTGCCAGCCCGGTGTGCGGAACACGTTTCACGGTTAGAAACTGTGCCTCGCGCAGTTCAGCCCAAGCAGATTCGCTCGGTTGTTCGGGAGTGGCCCCGTGGTTGGGCAACTGCACGATGAGGAACTCCAGATTTTCGTTTTCCGACGCCTGGCGCCAACTCCCAATCAGCGCAGGAAGAAGCTTTCGATATTGATGCGCCTTCAAAGCGTTACTCTCTCCCTGGTACCAGATCGCGCCGCGAAACGCATAGGCTAGCAAAGGCGTGATCATCCCTTCGTAGAGGCCGGATACCGGGATCGGCACATATCCTAGAGTCGGGAGACTCTCGATGGAGAACCCGGAGATCTCGTGGTCAGTAAAAGGCAGGTACACGCCCCAGCCTTCCTGCCGGAGGTCGCGGAACAATACCGTGACAGGCTGCCACTCGGCGGAGGCTTTCAGAACGGGTGTGGCATAGTCGTCCCAATCGGTGACGGAGGGTTGTAGCGACCGGAAGCGGAAAGAGCCGTTGCCCCGTACCCAGAAGCGAATGCCTGTGTAGGCACTGAGGTCGACTGGAGAAGCGTTCAACTTGTAGTGGGCCGTCAAAATCGAGGACTGCGTGCCATCCAGACGTCCGGCAACCCGAGCTGCGAATCCGCTGCCTCCGTGACCCGGCGATACCAAAGCGAACGCCGCCCCTGGCGTGCCCGCCCAGTCATAAGAAAATGATCCACCCATCGAAAGCCACGAGGTTCCATCGTCAAAGTTCGCCAGCATGTATTTTCCCGGGCTGCCGGCAGCGGACACCAGTTCGAAATCATCAAACTCGAGCGCAAAGGGCAAGGGGTTTCCCGCAAGACTTCTCTCGACGGGGCCCGCGTGATTCCATTCTTCCAGAATGGGTCTTAACTCAGGGTCGCCGCGCAGGGCATCGGGATCGATCCATTGTTCGATTGTGCTTCCAGGCCACGCGCTCTCAATGACGCCGATGGCAACATTCAGACTGAGGTGAAGATCGCGGGCGAAGAAATAGGCAACCGCGGAAAAACTCTTCGCGGCATCCGGTGTGCAGATTTGCCAACTGGCAGGCAGAGTGTTCTTCTGAGCCGACAAGGCGATCTTCTTAGGAACAGTAAACAGCCGGATTTGAGGGTAGTCCGCCTTAAGAACTTCGATCGCAGCGCCTTCCGCGCCGTTTAGCGCAAATGCCATGTTGGATTGCCCGGAGGCAACCCAAACCTCCCCGATCATCACGTCCCTCAGAATGATTTCCCTACGATTTCCGCGAACTGTGAGCGTGAACGGTCCTCCGGATTTCAGCGCCGGCAGGTGAATGCTCCAGCGACGGTGCGCGTTGGCAGTGGCGGTCGCGGTGTAGCCTTCGAGACCCACCGTAACGTTTTCTCCAGAATCAGCCTTGCCCCAAATGTGAATCTCGCGCCCTTGTTGCAGCACCATATGGTCGCTGAAAAGGCGGGGAAGCACAGGGTCCGCCCAGCAGACCGCGCCGCAAGCGAACGCGCACGCAACGACGCTGATGCGCAACGGCACTCGCAACCAGCACACCAGCCTTTTCCGTGGAGGAAGCCCAACAGTCATTTTTCTTCGATGATGACCAGATCCCAAGGCTTCAGAGTAATCTGCTGCGAGGGCACGACCGCGGCTTGTGTCAGCAGATCGGCACCCGAGCCGTAAGGATAGCTAAACGTCTGGGGATCACTGGAATAGTTCAAGTAATAGTGGATCGTCTCCCCGCTCCTGTTCACCCCATGTTTGACCCGCACGCTTGGTGCGAGTGTCTGGTCTGGCCCGGTCATTCCGGCAACCTCAAGCACGTCGAACAGCACCTTTCCCTGCAGTCTGTCCGTCAGTACGGTTCCTTCGTACGTTAGGGTTCCCTTCCCGAAGCGATTGCGTGTGATCGCAGGATACTTTCCGAAAAAGGGATGGTCATAGAAGGCCAGCGGCTGTGCCGTCTCGGGGATCAACATCTCCACCCACTCCGAAACCCTGTTGTCTGGGCCTGCTTTGAATGGGTCGCCTTTGAGCAACAGGGGCGCCTTGAGGCTGGAAAACTCCTGGTAACGGAAGCCCGCAGCTTGATGCAGCGGACCGGGCGCCATCGTCCAGCGGACGGTGTCAAACTCGTTGGTGAATCCGCTCTTGAAGGCCATCACGAGATGCCCGCCTTCCCGCACATAGTCTGACAACCGCTCTAAGAGTTTGTCGCCCGCCACATAAAGAGGTGGAACAACAATCACCTTGTACCGGGAAAAGTCCGTGCTGTCCGGAAAGACGAAATCTACGCCGACGTTCAAACGGTACAAGGCCGCGTACATACTTCGCATCACCGAATCGTAGTCCGCATGGTCGCTGAAGGGCATGAACCGAAGGCCATGGCGCGAATCATTGCTGTAGAGAAGGGCGACTTTGTTATTGCGCTTGAGATCGACGATATGTGGCCCAATCCTCTGCAGCTCGTGCGCGGTCTGGCTGACTTCGGCGTAAGCCCGGTTGGGCTGCAGGTCATGCGACAAAACGCCCTTCCAGTAGGTCTCCTGCCCGTTGTGGATGGAGTGCCAATGCCAGTACTCGACCATGTTCGCGCCGGATGAGAGATGCGTGTACGCGTCTAGCCGGAGCTGGCCGTCGTAGGGTGGGAACTGTGTCTTCGAATCCCAGCCGATGGTCTGCGCGTTGGTCTCGGTGACAAGATAGTTTGTCTGCTTCAGCGAGCGCGCGTAGTCTCCGGGCAGGCTGGATCCCATCCCGTCGAAATCATCCTGCGCGCCGTGATAGGGGTTGACCGCGACGATCTCGACCGAGCGGCTGATGTCGTGCTCGTTCACTTCCGGCCGGGGCGGGCCGGCGAGATCGTGGGTGACAAATTGGTCGGATCGTTTGTATTGATTGACGATTGCGGCTTGCCAAGAAAGAAAATCAGTAGTGAGCCATTGCGAATACCGCTCCCACTCCAGTTTCCAGCCCGGATTGAGGATGCCCTCTCGCGGCGGCACTTCCGTCCAATCATTCAGCCGCTGACCCCAGTAGTTGAGCTCCCAGTCCTGGTTCAACTCGTCGATAGTCTTGAATCTCTTCTTCAGATAGTTGACAAAGCCGGTCTGCACGTCGTGATTCGCGGCCCCGGCTGAGGAAGTCTCATTGTCGATCTGATAGCCGATGATCGCGGGATGGTCCTTATAGTGTTCGGCAATCTTGCGTATGACGCGCTCGCAATAAAAACGATACGTCGGATTCAAGACGTCCGTGTTCTGCCGCAGTCCATAGCCAATTGTTTTTCCGTCCAGGCGAGTGACGAACATTTCCGGATGTTCCTTGTACATCCACGCGGGGACCGAGTACGTAGGAGTGCCCAAAATAACTTTGATGCCCGCTTTGTGCATTCGCTCGACTACGCGATCCATCCAGGCGAATTCAAAGCGGCCATCTTCCGGCTCCCAAAGTCCCCAACTTGATTCGCCCACGCGGACCACGTTAATGCCCGCTTGTTGCATCAGTTGGACATCTTGCTCCAAACGCTCGTAGGGCATGTACTCGGCGTAGTAGGCAGCGCCGTAGAGAACGGTGCTCATCTTGTCTGGGGCGAAAGCCGGCCCCGACTGAGCAGGCGTTGGCCGCGCGACGAAGAAGGAGAAAACAAGAACGAGAAACGAACATCTCGATGCATTCATTGTGAAGTCCCGCAGACATCCAATTCCACCGCTCCCCGGTCTACTCCCCCACAGGAGGGTACTTTTTCCCCAAAGAAATCTCTTCCGCCGTTTTGCGGAACCGTCTTTCCTGAATTTGCAGCTGGCGAATTTGGCCGCAGGCCGTATCCGGACGGTGTTTTGCCACCGGGCTGAACATTTCCCGGCGCAACCAGCATGGGGTCCGCGGTTAGCGCGTGCGGGTCGTTCAACGATGGAATGCCATAGTAGACGTTAGAGTCGAAAGTGTTGTTCTTGCTGGAGCCGAATCCGGGTGCCGTAACATGCGCGCCATCGGGGTTTCGGGAGACGCCGTACGAGAACTGGGCAGGGCCCTCGGCATAAAAAATGTTGTTGTAGAAGGAAGTCCCGTCGGACCAGCCGCCCCAATCGGAATACAACACAAGATTGACCTTTTCATCCTGGCCAACATAGATCGTGTTGTTGTAGATCGCGGAGTCTTTCACCGGCCCGGCAATGTTAATGCCTCGATGATGATCGTTTTGGCTGATGTTGTAACGGACGATGGTACCGATGTTGCCGACGTTTTCCTTTGGATCGGTTTCCCCCGAGTTGCAGATCAACAGGAAGCCGCCGTCGTTGTCGTGGCTATAGTTGTATTGGATGAGCGTGTTTTGGCTGTTCCAGTCGGAGTCAAATCCCTCTCCATCACGTTTCCCGCGCGTGGCGTAAGCTTCGTTGAATTGAATGATGGTATTGTCGGCGCTCCACGGCCAGATGGCGATGTTGTAGTCTTCCGACCTCTGATTGGCGTGGCCGACAACGTTGTACTCCACCAGCGCCCCGTCGGTGGCCACGTTCACGATGCCATCGCCGCCGATATCCTCAAGAATGTTGTTGCGGATCACCACTCCTAGGCTGGGATACCACTTCGAGCGCACCCAGTGCGTCGACCACCCAAAGATGCCGCTGCGGTCCACGTGATAGAGATGGTTGTCTTCAATGCGCAAATCAATAAAGCGGCTCGGCTTCGAGTCGCCATCGCAGGTATAGTTGATTCCTCCATTTTCTTTTACACGGTCCACGCCATTCACATCGTGGATGGTAAGTGAGCGCAAATAGATATGGTGCGCATCGCCGTAGTTCGCCACGGCCACGTGAACACCACGACGGACAGCGTCGCCCTTGCCCGTATTCGTGATCTCCAAATTCCGGATCTCCCAATACTCCTGATTCTTGAGAAGCACCGCATCTTCTGCTTGCCCAGCTCCGTGAATGACCGGCTTCGCATCTCCACCGTACTTGTCAATGACGATGGGCTGGTATTCCTTCCCGGAACCCTTTGGCCAGAGCTGCCCCGTCCAACTCGCCCCGGACTTGAACAGGATGGCGTCACTAGGTGCGAAAATCTTGCTGTTCACCTTTCCGAGCGTTTTCCAAGGTTTGTTGGCGGACGTTCCAGAGTTGTTGTCATTGCCCGAGACCGAGTCCACATAGTAAGTCATGTTCTTGTCAACCGGTGCAGCGCGGTTGCTATTTTGGGCACTGCAAACCAGGGCGAGAGTGCCTCCGATCGCCACACTCCACAATCCGTGCGGGCGCTTTCCCGCGAGTCCCAATCGCCAGGGTCGTTTCATAGGTCTTTGCCGGGCGCAGGACTGCGGCTACTTCTCCGTGTTCGAAGCGGAACGCCCGAACGAGTATGCCGTCCTTTCGAATCAATCGGCTGAAGCAACGTGCGGTCCTCTGCCATCTCGGAAAGGCCTTCTCTTTTCCCCACTCCCGTTGCACAGCGAGCTGCCCACCATCGGCAATGCGCCTGCGGACTAAAACTGAAACCGCACCGCAAACTGGCCGGTTCGCGGGTTGTCATTGACGCCGAAAACCTGCCCAAAGTTGCCTTGCCCAATCTGGGCCTTATTGCCGCCGCATCCGTTGATGTTGTAGTAGTGGCGGTTAAATAGGTTATAGAACTCCGCACGGAACGACAGCTTGAATCGCCCGTCGGCACCCATCGAAAAGTACTTAAGGATGCTGCCATTTTCGTTCGCGTAACCCGGGCAACGCAGCGCGGAGATGGCGCCTGGTCCAGCACCAAGCTGTCCTTGTGCGGGCGCGCTCGCAACCGTTCCCGGCATGTAGAACACGGGTGCGGCGGCTGGCTGGTTTGGCCCGGCTTGTTGAAACTTGGACGGACTTGAAGTGCCGGTGAATCCCGACAAATCAAAGTTCGGATAGAAGGTGCCCCACGCGGGGTAGAAGTTGTTCGGAACCACAGCTTGAAAGGGTTGGCCGGAAGTGTAGAGCACCAACCCGTTCAAATGCCAACCACTGACGATGCCGTTCACGACACGACCGCCGCTGGACAGCCAGCGTTGCCCCTTGCCAAACGGCAACTCATAGCTGACGAATCCCTTTACGATCTGCTTCTGATCATAGTTTGTCAGCGTATGAGCCGCCTGCGATAGATTGGAGAAGTCCTGGATAGGCGTGTAATAGTTGTTGCCTTCGGTCTGCGTCGTAAAGCTGTCGCCTTCCTGCCGGGAAAGCGTGTAGTTCACATCCAAGGTTAGACCGCGTCCCGTGCGTTTCACAACGTCGATGAGCATCGAGTCGTAGGAGCTTTGCGCGATCGGCAGGCTTACATAGAGCTGATTGTAGAAAAACCACGTCGTCGAGGCCGCTGCGGCCACCTGGGGATACGGTGCGATAGCGGCAAGTGCGGGAGCACAGAAGCCTGCGTAAGGATACGGGACGCCCGCCGCGGCTGCGTCCGCTGGGCTGCAAACATAGTCGTTGAACGCGTTGATGCCTGGGTTCTTGTTGACCACATCTAGGAAGGTCGAAGCCGAAGGCTCGTTCCAGGCCAGTGCGGTATCCGGCAGATGATGCCCGCGATTCCCAACGTAGGCCACCTCGACCCTCATGTTCGGGGTCAACTCGTATTGAGCTCCAATGTTGAAAGCATCGCTGAAGCCAGAGAGCAGTGCGTGCGGGTCTACACTGACCAAAGGAAAAAGGCTGGCTGCGGAAACATTCTTCGAACCCGGCTGAAAAATTCCCGGATAGCCGCCGTCCCAGTTGAAAGCAGTGGTGACATTGTTGATACCTTGGAACCCCGGTGCGAAACCGTTCGGCACTCCGCTGAAGTACGGTTCCGGGGGCGGCAAGTAAAGAATGCCGAAGGAGCCGCGGAATACCCACTTTCTCCACGGCGAGTAAGCAAATCCGATCTGCGGGCCAAAATTCGCACCGTATTCACTTTTCTCAAAGCTGTCCGACCCACCCTTCGCGAACACCAGCGTTCCTGGAATGCCCAGCGTTGGATCGATAGTATTCAGATCGAAGTTTGCCCAGTGACCGTACTTCTCGTGGTAGCGGAAGGCATATTGCCAACGCAGCCCAAGGTTGACCGTAAGTTTTGAAGTGACCTTGTAGCTGTCCTGAGCGAACAAAGAGAGCGCTTTCCGCCTTCCGTACAAGTCGAAAGCCGTGCTCTCCCCGGCAGTGCTTACGTCTCCGAGAAGAAAGCTGGCAAAACCATACCCCACGTTCGGACCGTACGCCGCCAACGGCTGACCTGTGTCGTTATTTGTAAAACTGAAATTCAGCGCGCCCGACCCGGTGTGGCTATTGACCTGGTAAGCGCGAAACTCGCCGCCGAACGAAAAGCTGTGGCGTCCCTTTGTCCAGGTGAGCGTATCGCCTGTAATGATGGTGGCCCCCGCAAAATTGCCCTGGAAGGAGTTGCCGATAAAGGTTACGCCCTGAGCATTTACCCCGTTAGGCGCGCCACCAAACGAAATCGACGGGAAATTGCTGGCTCCGGTGTCTCCGAAACCCAGCGCCTGGGGCCAGTTGGTTCCCGATGCCGCGGGCACCTTTCCGTTCCAATACCAGTTGTAGGTTTCGTTGAAAACGTTCAGCAGGCTCGGCGAAAAGGTATGCGATTCGCTGACTCGCCACGCGTCGGAACGCACCAATTGGATTCCCGCGGCCGAGAGCGGCCCCCCGTCGGTGCTTCCGGCCTGCCAAAGCCCGCCACTATCCACCAGCGTTCGCGGGCGATGGTTGTACACCCATGAGCCAGATAAACGGTCTTTATTCGTCAAGTTATGGTCGAGCTTAATCACCGCTTGGTTCGGCGTCTGCGCTGGGGAATTGTTGACCAGACCTCGGTTGTTTGGCGCGCTGACTCCCGGCAGGCCAGGAGCATAATCCTTCTGATAGATTGCAATAATTTTCTGCGCGGCGCCGCTGAAGCGAGCCGACGGTATCACGTTGCCGGTGAACTGACTCCCGCTCTGCGGATCAAAGATCATTCCAGCTTGCAAGGGAACGCTCTGTCCAGCGTTGTTCTTGACGGTGATCGGGGTCGTTCCCGCTCCGCAGTCAGAGGCCACGCTTCCGTCCGCCTGGGTACAGAGTTGGGCTCCCAGCAAGGCGCTGAAATCTCCGCCCAAGAAGGCTGGCGTAGGTGCAAAAGCACTGAACCCACCAAGTGTGAAATCGGTTTGGGTGTAGCGTTCAAAAGTTCCGAAGAAAAAAGTCTTGTTCTTGAAGATCGGTCCGCCGACGCTTCCCCCGTAGTCCCACGCACGAGCCTTGGTCTTCGGCAAGCCCTGATTGTCGTTTGTCCAGCTGTTCGCATCGAGCAACTCATTGTGACCATATCCAAATGCAGATCCGTGAAACTGGTTGGTCCCAGACTTCAGGTTGAACGACATTACGCCCCCGCTGGCTATGGCACTGGCGGCGTCCAATCCACTGGTCTGGGCTTGCAGTTCCTCGACTGCCTCCATACTTGGCCCGGTCTCAAACGAATCACCCTGAATGGAAGCCGTCGCGGACGTGCCGTCGACGGTGAAGTCCTTCGTATAGTACTGAGACCCATTGATCACCGCATTGTACGGACTGCTGATGGGGGAATAACCAGGAGTGATGGCCACCGCGAAGTTTTCCACGAAGCGTCCGCCGTTATAAATGCTCATCGGCAAGTCCGTGACCACATCTCCCTTCATGTTTGTGCCTATCGCGGCGTTTTCCTGGTCGAGCACCGGCACGTTGGCCGTGACCGTCACATTCTCGTTAAGCGCGCCGAGCTGCAGGCTGGCATTCAACTGTGCTACTTGCGTGGAATCCAGCGTTATGTTCGGGTACGTGGTGGATTTGAACCCATCCTTCTTGAACTCCACCGAGTACGAGCCCGGAAAGAGATTGGGAATGGAATAGATTCCGTCTTCGTTGCTGATCGTGGTCGACTGAACGCTCGTGCCCAAGTTCTTCGCGGTAACCTCCACACCAGCCATAACGGCATTCGAGGAATCGGTCACGATCCCGGTGATCGTGGCACGATTGGCCTGCGCCCCTACGATTGTGACGAACATGAACTGCCATAAGAACACCAATACAAACGCTCTGCTCATCCTGCTCATCCCACCCCTCCCGCGCCGTCTTGGTGGCACGGAGTAGCGCTGCATACTCTCAGTGGCACACCTACGGCTTGTGACCATTTCTTCTGGCAGCACCCGCCTGCCAGTCGTACCCGGCGTGAAGGAGCAAACGCTGCGCGCGCGGAATGCCCTGACACCCCGGTCTCCAGTAAACGATTGCTCCAGACCCCGAAATTCCTCCCGAGCCCTCCGCTTGTCAACAGGCGGGCTCATCGATGCTGCTCCAACCGCGCACGCTCCGAAGAACGAGGAACGCAATATTCGACGCCATACAAACGGCCTTCCAGCTTGACAACATCTTTCTCAGCCGAAAGGCATCGAATTGTGATGGGTCGGGCACTGGCAAAGTCCTTACGCTTGATCTCGCCGGCGCCCCAAGAGAGTCCACTCCAGACTTGTTTGTCGTAGTGGATCTCCACGGGCACGCTGTTGCCGTCCTGCTCCGCCACAATTTTCAACACTTTTTCGACAGAAATACCGTTCGGTGGACCACCCGGCCAACTTCGCACCACGTCGCCATTTGGACCGCGTTGTCGGAAGATAATCCGCAGGTCTTCGTGGACCGGCGCGACCACGGTCGCTTCGATGGAATTGGGAGCCTTCTCTTCGAAGGTTGATTCTACCGGCCTGATCGAGCAAGGGATGTGTACATCTTCCTGCACTCCCAAATCGAACTCCCGCGCGGCATACCGTCCGAATGCCACGGCAGCCATTTGACCCGGACCCAGTTCGATCTTGTTGCCATGCAGAACCGGTAGGAATCCTTCATCCCGGAAGATCAATCGCCCGTTTTGCAACGCAGGCTGGCCTTGAGACAGCAGTGGAAGCTCGATCTCGTGTACCGACTGTGCGGGATTGACAACCGTGTAGATCGCTCCCGCAGGGTCGAGCGAACCGAAACCGTACGTCTGAACCTCACCGGGAATCCCACCGAATGTCTTCGTTCGTCCCATGGCTTGCAGGGGCGTATAGATTTTCTGAACGTGCGCCAACCACCTCGACTTGGCATCGTCGAGAAATTCCAAATTGCCATGAATGGTGTTCACCCAGCCGCCGCGTGCAACCATCAGGAGCAACATGCCTTTCCACGCGTTGGTCTTGCGGTAGTAGATCGTTCCAGTGTTCCCGATCATGAACCCGGTCGAATCGATGCGCTCGAGTGGCACTCCGCTTTGCTCGTAGCGCCGGACCATGTGATCGCTGTAGATGTCCATGGACCGCCAGAAATTCATTTCCGGGACATCCGAAGCGCGCGGATCACCGGAATAGACCGAGTCGAAGACTTCGAGCCAGCGCAGGTCTACCGGATGGTGAAAGGGAAATGGCCCCGCAGTGGACTCGACGTCGCCGCCGAATCCGTTGAAAGCCACCAGCATTACATCGGGATTCTTCGCGCGAAATGCTTTCAATGCTTCACGCAGGGCGGTTTCATTTTTTGTGTGGATCTCTTGCGGCGTCTTCAGCCGCTCGGCCGTAGGCGTCGCGGCGTCAAAATCCACGAAGTCGAACTTGAACATGCGAATGCCGCGGTCATACCAGAATTGCAGCGTGCTCATGAAGTCCGGCAGAAAACCACCCTCGTAGAACGACATCGACCCGCCCTTGGCGGTCAGCGAGTCGCGCCACGCGGGTGCGGCGTTGATCTTTACGAGGTCGTTCGTGCCGAACCAGAGACCCGGTCGAATGCCGTTCCGCTTGCATTCGGCGATCCATCCGTCGGGGCCGTTGGGCCAGTTCGGAGTGCGCCAGGTACGATAGCCTCCATCGGGGGCGAACCAGAAGGCGTCCATCATGTAGTAGTCGAAACGCACCCCAAACTGGCGGAGACGCATCATTTCGGCGAGTTCCTTCATCGCCAGCGTTTCCGTCAGCGGAATGCTGTCCGACAGTTCGTCATACGAAGACCAATTGTTGTAAACCCACACTGGGTCGCGAAGCATAGGTCCGCCCAGCCGCGAAGACCACCGCCAGTCCTCCCGCTCAGAAGCACAGCAAGCCCCGGGAATTTCCCGCGGTCTTTGACGACCAAAGGCACCCCCCGCCGGCTGCGAGTGCGCTAGGATTGGAGCAAAGTGGCAAAGGATCAGCGTCAGTGCACAAAGCAAGTACGCCGTCCGCGTAAATTCCCCGGCAGAGATCGGTTTACGCTTCATGACTGCTGGTCGCCAACCTCCTCCCGGCGCGAGCGGGTACCGTCGCGCACTGCTTTCTGTGAACTCTCAATTCCCCTTCATGGCTGCCTGAAAACGGCGCCCAGAAGGAAATCCGCAAGTTCTTAGCCAAACCGACTCTTTTCCTGAATGCGTCAAGTATTTCGTACTGTTCTTATACGTTCAGCGGGCCTGTCTCAAGGTAATAGAGGTTATAGAGGAGGTTAAGCGGGGCTACTGGCTATGATGAGATGGGGAGTTCGCCCTCCGCACGTCGCGGAGATGTCACTTCTAGCGAGAAAAAGCCCTTCGCCGTTGACTTCTTGGCGAGGATTGGCCAAAGCAGTCTCGCCACCCTCGCATTTCCGCTCCCAAACGCTGATCTTACTCGTCTTACTAGGAGACTCTTTGTCGAGAGGCGCCCTTTAAGTAACGGCTCATAACGGGACAAGTAACCGTTAATCGACGGAGTGGCGCCTGCGCTTGGGTACGCTCCGGTTCGTTGACGTCCCCAACAGGGAGTGTTATCGTGCGGCTGGTAAAAGACGATGGACCAGCCGTTCCGCTGCATCTCTCCAAACTGCACTTCCCGCTTTGGGAGCTAGGGTGACCGCCTCGCAAAGCCCTCCGACTCCGTCGATTTCCCTCTTCGAAAAACGCGAGGAGCTGCGTCGAGTTCTGGAGAGCAAGCACTTTGCGAGTGCTCCCAAGAAGACTCGTTTTCTTGAGTTTGTCTCGGAACAAATGTTTCTTGGCAATGGCGACAAGCTGAATGAGTACTTAATCGGCGTAGAAGTTTACGATCGGGGCCCCGATTTTGATTCGCAAAAGGACCCCATTGTACGAGTGCAAGCGCATGAGATCCGGCGCCTCCTCAAGAAGTACTATGAGGAGGACAGCAGGGACAGTCTGGTAGGGATCGAGCTGCCTGCCGGGCACTACGTTCCGACCTTCAGCAGACGCACATTGGAGGAAGCGCCTGTCTCCGAGCCATCATCGGAACCATCCACGTCCGCATCGCCGAGCGGTAGCCGTTTCCACACCGCGCTTACTCTAACCCTTGCCGCCGCCTGTATGGTGCTGGCGTTCCTTCTGCTAGCCCCAGGCTGGCGGAATCGACCGGCGGCACAATCAAGGATGGCTGCGGCAGCCTTGCCGGAAGACCTTGCCTGGTTCTGGCGTCCGTTCCTCCCTCCTGCCCATACTCCGCTGATCGTCATTCCCAATCACCCTTTGTTGCGGGCGGTGCATGACGGAGACAGCTCCCAGACCCTGGCTAGCTCCCACGAGATACCCAAGGCGAGTCTGCCTGAGTTTCGCGACACCATTCATTTCCGGGAGTTGAAGCGCTTCCAGTTCGTCCCCTCTCTCACGGATTTCACTTCTGTCGGTGAGACCCTGGGAGTTGTCAGCCTGTGCCAGATGTTCTCCGGTGTTGGCCAGAACTGCAGGGTGCAACAGTCGCGGCTAGTGAACTTCGAAGAGATCCGGGGCAACAACGCAGTTCTGCTCGGAGGCAATCAGTCCTGGAGTGGCAGAGTCTTTCTCAACGTCGAGGGCTTTCACTTCCAAAGCGGCGTGATCCTCAACCGAAGCCCCCTTCCCGGTGAGAAGCCCGTGTACAAGCCGGAATTCGACTCTGTGACGAACCAACTGACACGCGACTATGCCCTGGTGCTGATGCTCCCGAACGAACGAAGAGAGAATCGCGTCCTCCTGATCTATGGCATCTACACCCAGGGCTCTCAAGCGGCCGTCGAGTACCTCACCAATCCCGAACGGATGGTGGAACTCCGTAAAGCGCTGATGGATCTCTCACCGGACCACAAGACTATCCCGCCGTATTTCCAGGCCCTGCTCACCACCACGGTAGAAAATGCCGTTCCCGGCAATTCCTCCCTGGTGGCGGTGCGCGCGATTTCCAACTGATTCAACCCAACCGATGTGGCCAGGACATTTAAGTCCCTGCGCGCCGTTGTGTCCAGCGACGGTCGGCGAGGAGGAACTGAACTACTCATGGCTACAGGAGCGACTTGCGAGGATTGTGGGAAAGCGGACACAGCAAACGATTCTGATTGGATCCGCACGCAATGTCCACCAGCGGGGATCTTGCGGCACTTGAACCCTGATTCAGCCGATCCCGGTTAGCGCCATAATCGACAACAATTAAAATAACACCTTCAACATGTTAGACTTACGTAGAAAATGGCTTCGACCAAAACCGCAACTCTTTGCAGGTAAAGTGGTGGTATCAATTGAATGGCTTCCTGGGCTATAATGATACCTGTCTTGGAGGCCTTGTGATTGAAGCAAAGCGTATCGCTGAGGTGATGGGCGGAAAGTCCGTGCTCGGGAGGACTGTTACCTCCATTGAGGACTTGGAGGAAATTGTAGGTGAAGGATTGCCGAAAGCGGCGCTCCGCATCACGGTGCGCCGGGTTTTTGCTGCGGCCCGCGAAGCAAATCGTTGCCTCTATCGAATCGTGCCTGAGGCTACGTACAAGCGGCGGAGCGGAAAGCTTCGCGTGATTGAGAGCGAACGTACAGAGCGTCTCGCTCGTGTTATCGCATCCGCTGAGGCCGTATGGGACGATCAGAATGACGCTCGAGAATGGCTGACGACACTGCACCCGGAGTTAGGGGGTCGTGCACCGATCGAATGTGCGCTGACCGAGCTGGGTGCTCGCCAGGTCGAGTCCTTGGTAGACCGTCTCCAGTATGGCCTCCCGGTATAACGGGCCGCTGCAGACGTTTCGAATCGCTCGCGCGAAATTTCCTCTTTTCGACGGAACCGGTGCTGCGATTGGGGGCGCGCGTTGGAACGTCAAGGGCCAGCGCGTCATTTATGCCGGAGAGTCTTATGTCGGTGCGCTCCTCGAGACTCTCGTGCATAGCAACCTAGGCCGTGTGCCGCGAGGGTTTGCCTCCATCGAAATTCACATCCCTGCCGAGGTCGACATCGAAGAAGTCACTGCGAGCGATTTGCCAAAATGGGATGCACCCGATTTTACGGTCAGCCAGTCTTTCGGGAGCCGTTGGTATGCCGAAATGCGCACCGCGGTTCTGGTCGTGCCTTCGGTTCCGGGGAGCGGAATGGGACGCAACATTCTTCTCAACCAGGAGCACCCGCAGTTTCATTTGGTGTCGACTTCGGCGCCTCGTCCCGTAAAGTGGGATCGGCGCCTGTTCCGCCGTCGCCAGACAAGCAAGTAAACACTCACGACAGCCCAGTTGGCGCGAAGGAAATGATGTACGCAGGTTGGTTTGTTTCTAAGGATTCATCCTTCCAACTTATCCCGCTGAGGCTCTTATTGCCGCCTTTTGCCGCCTCGACAAATCGCTAAGTTGTTGTTGGGAAAAAGGATGGTTGGTAGGGGCGGCGGGGATCGAAAAGTATGCTACCTCACAAAAGCCCCGTAAACAGCGGCGTTGCAGCCGCTCCTATCGAGACAATCACTACAAACACTACAATTTCGGTTCAGCTAATCTGCCTTATATCAAATCCCGTAGCTGGAACCGCCCCCGCCCCACCACTCGCAGAAACTGACGACAGGGTAGCTGTGGGAGTCACGGTAATTTCAATCCCGGTGTGAGGTTGCGGTGCGAGCGTTGCCGCCTTGAATGTGAATCACCATGCGCTGGCTGTCGATGTCGCTGACTTTCAAGTGTGTCAGCTCGGCGTTGCGCACTCCGGTGAAGTGCAATTGTACGGGGAAGTGGCCGCCGGCATCGGCAACCCAAGTACGACTAGAGCCGTTGCGCGAGCCTGCGCCGCAAACACGGTAGCGCTCGTGATCCCCTGTCACAGAGTGATTCGCGGAACGGGGGAACTGGGCGGGTATCGATGGGGGCTCGCCCGGAAGCGGACGCTAAATCGATCGCGAACGAGCAGGCAAAGCAAGAATGCGCTTAGCGTAAACGCAATGCTTTTGGGCTAGATTCGAGTATGCTGAGTTGGAATCTATCTCTTTTACTCACGAGGAGTCCGAGACTGCGTATAGAGCCCTTCAAGGTAGCGGTCGCTGAGCAGGTCCTCTCAGATCTTAAGACACGCATTCGGAACACGCGTTGGCCTGATAGCGCACCTGGCGCTCCATGGTCGCAGGGGACGGATCTCGAATGGCT
>JBGOVR010000241.1:0-4359 GCA_041478205.1 Candidatus Acidiferrum sp. | reverse complement strand
TTCAGCGACCAGGTCGGCTCGGAGCGCAACGAAGGCGACGCGACGTATTTGAAGATTTCGCTGGGCGGCGGACAGGGCAACGCGGGCGTGGTGCAATACAATTTCTATCACCTGGCCGTCACGCCGGACTTCATTATCGGCGCCACCCGTGCTGAGACGCTCCACGAGTTTCTCGCGGCGCGCTCGCAAGCCTCCGCTTCCACCAACCTGGCCGCCAAGGCCCAACTCCAGGCCGCGCGCGCGGGGTATCCCGAAAAACTCGATGGCATTTACTATTTCGATTTTCAAAAAGTAGATTGGCAGGCGCTCAAGAACCGCTGGGTGGAAGAAGCAAAGAAGGCCTCTGAAAAATTGAACGCCAGTGGATCGCAAAAAGCTGTCCCCGCCAAAGTCCCGAGCCTCCTGAACGACACCGATCCGCAGGTCTTTCCCCGGCATCTACATTTCATGGCCGGTGCATCCTGGAAAGATGCCAAGGGCGTTCATTTCGATCAACGGCTTGAATAGTGCCGCCGTGCGCGCTTGCGATTTATCAACGGCCGCGCTGTGCTTCTTAATCTCCCTTGCTCTTATTCCGCCGGCATTTACAGGCGCGCAAGAACCAGCCGCGCCCGCCAGCGCGCCCATTCGCGTCAGCGTGGACCGCGTCAATGTCGGTGTGATCGTCACCGATTCGCGCGGCAACTTTGCCGAAGGGCTGCATCGCGAGGATTTTCACGTTTTCGATGATGGCGTCGAACAACCCCTCACCGATTTCGCCGCGGTCGAGGAGCCCGCACAGGTGCTTTTGCTCGTGGAAGCAGGCCCCGCCGTCTATTTTCTCGAAGCCAGTCACCTCCAGGCCGCTCACGCGCTGCTGGAGGGTCTCTCCGTCGGCGATCGCGTCGCTGTCGTCAAATACGATGCAGCGCCGCAGCCGCTGCTCGATTTCACTGCCGATAAACAAGCCGCCGAAGCAGCCTTGGCCAACGTGCGCTTCAATCTTGGCTTCGGCAACCTCAACCTTTCGCGCAGTCTCGCAGCCGTCCTGGATTGGCTCGCAAAGGGACAGGGTAAGAAAACCATCGTCTTGCTATCCACTGGCGTGGACACTTCCACGGAAGGCGATTCCAGTGCAATTCTCGAACGGCTCAAGACCAGCGACGTGCGTCTGCTCGCCGTATCTCTGAGCGGCGAATTGCGCAACCCGCCTCCGAGTGGAAAGACCAGCAGGAAAAATAGAAGCAAAGTTCCTTCCGAAAAATCCGTGGCTGCAGAAAAGGCATTCACCGAGGCGGATCAACTGTTGAAGGCTATGACGGAGTCTACCGGAGGCCGCGCCTATTTCCCGAATAGCAGCAAGGACTTCTCTAGCGCCTACGCCGAAATTGCGCAACTGGTCCGCCACGAATACAGCCTGGCGTTCGCTCCACCCGCCCACGACGGAAAAGCTCACGCGATCGAGGTTCGCGTATCCGCCCCTCCAACCGTTCCACCCAACACGCCGCCGCCCGCCTATCGCGTCGACTATCGCCGCGCCTACCTCGCACCGGCCCCTTAGAGATCAGCGAAACGGTGTGTCTCACTAGGTTGGGTGCGAGCGCCTGCGTCTCAAGCGATCAGCCAGCCAGCCCAGAAAGTAGCACCAAGCGAAAATGAGCGGCGGTACGGAGAACATGAAACTTGAAACGTCACTAATCCCAAACCGCGCCAAACCGGAAACAATGACAGCACCGGCGGCGAATGCGGGCAACGCAGAAATGGTCAGGAACCTCGCAAGCAGGCTCGGGGTGATCCAGATGTACTGCGGATCCCAACTGACGCAGTCTTCAGTTCCGTTCTTGCAAGGTATTGAGGGCCTGGAATGGGAGCGTCTATTGAGAGGATCGGAATCCAGACGGATGGATGACCACCAGAAGTACCGGCTAGGAATGCGCTGGGCTTCTCGATTTATCCGCACGGAGTGGTAGGTCTCGCCTGCAAAAAGGGCGAGACCTATCATCGGTAGAATCAGTCTCCAGCGCCATCGCATATACACTCAGACACCGCGATGAACACGTATGTTCCGAAAAATTCTCGCGCTCGGCAGAAATTCCCGAAGGGCCGGCCTACTCAAAATCCTTCATCATGCGCGCCATCTTGCTCAATCTCTCATTCACCTGCGCAAAAACCGTTCCAGCCTGAAATGTCCCGTCGCCGTTGCGATGCCCCGCGGTCATGCCCGTCAATACCTCGATGCCTTCTTCGATCTTGGCCACCGGCCAGATGTGAAACTTTCCGGCCGCGACCGCATCCAGAATGTCTTCGCGCAGCATCAGGTCCTCGACGTTCGCCGCTGGAATCATCACGCCTTGCGAACCCGACAGTCCCTTGATCCGGCACACATCGAAAAATCCCTCGATCTTCTCGTTGACTCCGCCAATCGCCTGGATGTCTCCCTGCTGATTCATCGAGCCGGTCACCGCGATATCCTGCCGCAAGGGCAGCTCGGCCAGCGCGGACACCAGCGCGTAAACCTCCGTCGAGCTGGCGCTATCTCCATCGACGCCGGAGTACGATTGCTCGAAGCAAATGCTCGCCGCCAGCGAAAGCGGCTTATCCTGCGCAAAGCGGCTTCGCAAATATCCCGAGATGATGTGTACGCCCTTATCGTGGAAACGCCCGCTGAGATTCGATTCGCGCTCGATGTTGATCACGCCAATCTTGCCCAGCGCCGCCGTCGCCGTGATGCGCACCGGCTTTCCGAACGAGTACCCGCCGATCTCCAGCACGCTCAATCCATTCAGTTGGCCGACGCGCGCGCCCTCCAGGTCCACCAGCAACGTGCCCTCTTCGATCATTTCGCGAATGCGCGTTTCGATCAGGTTGTGCCGCTCCATCTTTGACGACAGCGCGGTGCGAACGTGCGCGGCACGCACCACCGATTCGCCGGCCGCCGCCGCCGCGTAGTGCGCCTCACGCGCCAGGTCCGCAATGTCCACAAAGCGCGCGGTCACCTTGTTCCGGCGCCCCGCCTGGCGCACGCCATATTCGAGCATGGTGGCGAAAGCTCCGCGGTCGAAGGGCGACAGATTTTCCTTCTCGGAAAGCGCGCGCAACCGGCCCGCGTATTCCGCGATCACGCCGTCGCTCATGTGCATTTCTTCGTCAAACTCGACGCGCACCTTGAAAATTTTCCGGAAATCCTCTTCATAGTCGTACAAAAGTTCGTACAGCTCGCGGTCGCCGATCAAAATCACCTTCACGTTGATCTGCACCGCCTCCGGCTTTATCGCGCTCCCGCCAAACGGATAGAACATCTCCAGCGGCTGGATTTCCAGCCGGTTGTGATTCAGCGTGCGCTTTAGCGCCCGCCACACGCCGACCTCAGACAGCGCTTCCAGCGAATACATGATCAAGAAGCCGCCGTCGGCGCGCAGCAGCGACCCGCCGCGCAGGTCCATGAAGTCGCTGGTCCAGCCGCCCCGCGCGTCATACGCGCGCTGGATGGTGCCAAACAAATTCGCATACGTCGGCGTGGTCTCAAAGATCACCGGCGAAGCGTCTTCATCGCTGTGCGCCAGAATCACGTTCACGCCATACAAGCGGAATGGATCGCGCTCCGGCCCGCCCTGCGACTTCGGCGAACCATCCGGGGAAGGCTCTCCCTCTTGCTCACCCTCGCCTTCGCGTTCCTTAAAAGGATCGAGATTGTCGAGCAGATGATGGCGCACCTCTTCGAGATACTCGCAAACGCCCGCGTTCGGGTATTTTTCCTTCAGCTCTTCGATCACCCCATCGACCAGCACCGACGCAGCTTCCTGCTCCAGATAACTCAGCTCGCTGGCCAGTTCGCGCGAAAGCGTCAGCGTCTTGCGGTACACGACCGTAAATTCCTGGCGGAACTGTTCGTACTTCCGCTCGATGTCTTCCGCCACCGGCCCATCTAATTTTCCCTCGTGCACCATCTTCGAAATGTCCTCGATCGGCACCATCTGCCCTTCGAGCACCGGGAAAATTTCCGGCAGCGCCACCGCCCCCACTTGCATGTGGCCCAGCGCAAATTGTTCCCGCGCGATCCGCCGCGTGAAATCGTCCATCAGCTCTTTTTCCCGCACGGTGAAGCGCTCGACGATGCGCCCCTTCTGCCGCTGGAACGGTTCGCCCTCGAACACCTGCGGAATCCGCCGCCGCAGAAAATCGATCCCCGCCTGCATCTCTTTCTTGAAAGAATTGGCCTGGCCGCGAGGCAGCGAAAGCAGCCGGGGCCGGTCTGGATTCTTGAAATTGTTGACGTAGCAGCGGTCGGGAGCCAGCTTCGCGCGCGGTTGCAATTCCTCGATCATGCGCTGGATCATGCCGCCTCGGCTGGTGCCGGGGAGGCCACAAACAAACGCGTTG
>JBGOVR010000109.1:0-16671 GCA_041478205.1 Candidatus Acidiferrum sp. | reverse complement strand
CGCCGTGGAGATGCTTTGCAGCGAAGCGGCGTTCGCCGGCGGTTTTAAACTTCCACTTCAACTGGCCGGTTGCGGCGTCCACAGCGTAGAAGTTGCTATCAAAACTGCCGAAGTAGACAAGGCCTCCGGAAACCGCAGGCGATGAGGTGATACGGCTTTCCGTCTTGAATTTCCATTTCAGAGTGCCGGCCGCAAGATCGAGAGCATAGAGAAAGTGATCGCTGCTGCCGACGTAGAGCGTGCCGTTGGCGATGGCCGGGGAGGACAGGATTTGTCCATCGGTGTGGAACTGCCACTTGACTTTGGACAACTGCGCGACGCCAGCTCCGGCATAAACACCGGTATGCTGTGGAGCGCCGCGAAACATGGCGTCCTGAGCGAACGCAGGCGAGCAGAGTACAGCCGCCGAAAGCCAAAGCAGGATTTTCATGGGCACACCTTCCGATGCCCTCATAGACGGAAAGATGTGAAAAAGGTTTCTCACTACCGCGGGTTCTCCCGTTTTTCCTCGGTAACAACCTGGACCGCGAGCCGGACTCCGCGGGATAAATTGCTGTTATCCTTTTTGCGGCGTCGGGAAGGATCGGGGTATGAAAGTTCTGGTTACGGGCAGCAGTGGCTTGATCGGGTCGGAAGCGGTGCAGCATTTTGACCGGCAGGGGCATGAAGTTTTTGGCGTGGACAACAACATGCGGCGGGTGTTTTTTGGCGCGGCGGGGGACACGCTGTGGAATCTGGAGCGTCTGAAGGGCGCGACGAAGCGATTCACCCACGCGGCACTGGATATTCGTGATCGCGCCGCGATCGAGGAATTGTTCAGCACCCACCGTTTCGATCTGATCGTGCATTGCGCGGCGCAGCCTTCTCACGACAAGGCGCGGGACATTCCGCTGCTCGATTTCGAGGTCAATGCGCTTGGCACCATCAACCTGCTCGAAGCTACCCGGCAACATTGCCCAGAAGCCGTTTTTGTTTTCATGAGCACGAATAAGGTCTACGGCGATGCGCCCAATGAGATTCCGTTGAAGGAACTCGATACGCGGTACGACTACGCCCGGCCGGAAGATTTCGGCGGCGTCGCGGAGACCTGCCGGATCGACCGCACCTTGCATTCACTGTTCGGCGCATCGAAGGCCGCAGCGGACCTGGTGGCGCAGGAGTACGGGCGCTATTTCAACATGAAGGTCGGCGTGTTTCGCGGCGGGTGTTTGACCGGGCCGTCGCATTCTGGCGTGGAGCTGCATGGATTCTTGTCGTATCTGGTCAAGGTGACGCTGGGCGGCGGCAGCTACTCGGTTTTCGGCTACAAAGGGAAGCAGGTTCGCGACAACATCCACAGTCACGACGTGGTGCGCGCGATCGAGGAGTTCGCGGCGAATCCGCGGCCCGGCGAGGTCTACAACCTGGGCGGCGGGCGCGAAAACAGCGTCTCGATGCTCGAAGCGATCGCGCAGATCGAGCAGTTGACCGGGCGCAAACTGGACTGGCGCTACGTCGATGAGGCGCGCAAGGGCGACCACATCTGCTACATCTCGGATTTGAGTAAATTCAAGAGCCACTACCCGAATTGGAAAATCACGCGGAGCCTCGCGGCCATCCTTGAGGAAATGGCCGGGCGCCAGCCTGCCTAGCAGCCCTCCGAACGGTAAGTAGTCCCTCTCCGTCGGTCCGTCAAGTATATCATGAGGTAACTATAATCTACTAGCTATTCATAGTTAATCCTAGTAGACTGTACGTAGTGGTTACGATACAGGAACCCGGCCAGGTATTCATTCCGGGCAAAAACAAGAAGGTAGGTGCGACATGCTTACGTTCTTCACCACGGCTAAGCCCTTCCGGGGCCACAGCGGGACCATCCAGCGCAATGCACTGAAGAGCTGGACGCTATTGCATCCGGACGTGGAGGTCATCCTTTTTGGCGACGAAGAAGGCGCCGCGGAGGCCGCGCGCGAACTGGGGATCCGCCACGAACCCCACGTCGAGCGCAGCGAGTACGGCACGAAGCGGCTGGACTATATCTTCACCACGGCACGGGCGCTCGCGCGGCACGAGGTCCTGTGTTACGTCAACTGCGACATCATTCTGATGGAGGATTTTTGCCGCGCGCTCGCGCAGGTCCGGGCCGAGTATTCGCGATTCTTGATGGTCGGCCGGCGCTGGGACGCGGAAATTTGGGAACCGTATTACTTCACCAGGGCGAACTGGCAGGCGCGGCTTAAAGCCGTAATTCGGCAAAGAGGCAAGCAGCGGACGTCGGAGTGGATCGACTATTTTGCTTTCAGCCGCGATCTGTACGGTTCGAGCATACCGCCTTTGGTCGTGGGCAGGGTGCACTGGGACCATTGGCTGGTTTGGAGAGCCCTGGCTTGCAAAGAGCCGGTTGTGGATGTTTCTCCGTCCGTCATGGCCGTGCATCAGAACCACGATTACGGGTATCACCCGCAGGGGAAGCAGGGCGTCTGGAACGATGAAGAAGCTCGGCGAAATCTTCAATTGGCCGGAGGCTACAGACACCTTCGGACCATCGATTGCGCACGACTGCGTCTCACCGCAGAGGGCCTTGCTAGAAATCCATGGCACTGGGTTGCCTATGGGCGACATAGGGCCATGCGGCTGGCCGAGAAGTCCGTAACAACCGCGCTGACGTTCCTGCAGAACTATTTCTGGCACCCGCTCCTGAATCTGACACGCCCCGTACGGCACCAGGCAGGGCTCAGGCAGGAAAACATGCGTCCTGCGTTCTTACGGGATCGGCCCCGCCGCAACTGGCTGGACGAGTAGTGCTGGAGCGAAGGACCTGCCATGGCACGACCTCTTGTGACAGTGCTCATCGATACCTACAACTACGGCCATTACATCGAGGAGGCCATCGAAAGCGTGCTCTCCCAAGATTTCCCGCCGGAGCAAATGGAGATTCTGGTTGTGGACGATGGTTCCACGGACGACACGGCGGAGCGGGTGAAAAAGTACGACGGGAAAATCCGGTATCTCTGGAAGCCAAATGGGGGGCAAGCTTCGGCGTTTAATTTGGGCCTCCGCCGAGCCTGTGGCGAGATCGTCGCGTTTCTCGATGCCGACGACTATTGGCTGCCTGGAAAGCTGCGGCGAGTCGTCGAGGAGTTTGAGAAGCACCCCGAGGCGGGCATGGTCTATCACGGGATTCGCCAGTTCAACGCGCGACAAGGCACGTTTGAGGATGGGGGCCTTCCTCTTCTTTCGGGTTTCATTCCCTCGAATATGAAAGACCTGTTGAATTACGTCCTATATCCGACTTCCTTTCTGGCATTCCGGCGGAACGCGCTGGAGTTTTTGCTGCCGATTCCGGAAACGTTGACAATTCAAGCGGATGCCCATTTGTCCGGACTGATTATTTTCCTTACGCCGATTGTGGGCTTGCCGGAATGCTTGGCGGTGTATCGGGTGCATGGGCAAAATCTGTTCTCCGACAGGTCCGAGGCTAACAAGCCACGATATGAATTGCGCCTCAGGACCCGGCGGGAACTGGTCGATGGGATGAAAGCCTGGCTGACCAAGCGCGGATATAGCCTGAAGCAGCCCAACTTGCGGATGCTTTTCAAGCAATGGGATCTCGCCCAAGAGGGGGATGAATTTGCCATCGATCCTCCCGGCCGGATCAAGTTTTCGCGACACTTGGTGGAATACGCCCATTACTACGGTCCGCGAATGACTTGGCGGCACCACGCGGTGACGTATGTCAACGCGGCGGGGTCGCTGGTTGTGGGCTATAAGAACGCCCATCGGCTCGACGAGTGGCGGGTGGCGATCAAGCGCGTCTTTCAGGAGCCGCCCCGGCCGATGTGACGATGAAGGCGCGTTTGTGGGATGCCCGCGGCGGAAAGCGGTGTGTGCCCTGAATCCTCGTGAGCCCTCTACGGAGGTACGCCAATTTTCAGGCGTATACCCCCACCCCCGGTTTTCTCACAAGTGTTCATTCTAAAGAGGGTTAAAGTCCTTTGTTTTGATACACTTTTGCAAGTGTTGATTCTAAAGAGAGTTAGGCGCGGGGTCTGTTGGCAAGTTTATAAACGGTCTGGGGCCCTTGTTACGGTTAGAGCGCTAGCAAACATGGGGTCTCCAGCCCAGGGGAAAATGGAGTTGTCAGGGATTTCTCGTGGGAAGCAAACGACACTTCTGAACTGGAACAGTGTAACGCGTAGTGAACTATTTGTCAAGTGAACTTTGGCGGGGCCTGGCGGTTCAGGGCTGGGTGGCGCTTAGGCTGCAGAAGGCGGTGTCGAGGCGCTGCGCTCCAAGATGCGGCGCGGGGTTAATGGAGGAATGGGGTTGCGGAAAAAGTGCCCGGGCCAGTCTAAAGACTGGCCACTACAGAAGCGGTCTTGCGGATCGGGAAGATATCGTAGACTTAGCTGGGGAACATCGGTACGCTCGCGAGTAACTCCAGCTTTTTGTTGGCTATGAATACCGTTTTGAAGGCGCGGCCATGTTGATCGGCAGACCGTTCATCAGCGTTCTGATTGATACGTACAACCACGAGCGCTTCATCGAGCAGGCGCTCGTGAGCGTGCTGGAGCAGGATGTCGCCGAGGCGGAGCGGGAAGTCATCGTGGTTGACGACGGGTCGACGGACCGCACACCGGAAATCGTCCGCAAATTTGAGCCGCGGGTGCGGCTGATTCGCAAGGTCAATGGCGGGCAAGCGTCGGCATTCAATGCGGGTATTCCGGAGTGCGCAGGCAAAATTGTCGCGTTTCTGGATGGAGATGATTGGTGGGCGCCGGGAAAATTGGGCGCCGTTGCGGACGCGCTGGCCGCAGACGCCGGCGTTGGCTTGGTGGGGCACGGCATTACAGAAGTGTACACGGACGGACGAGAACACACGGAATTGTTGCGGGAAACTCCGCGTTTTCGGCTGGATTCGAAAGAAGGAGCCAGGGCGTTTCGATTGCGAAAGAGCTTTCTGGGGACCAGCCGCATGACCTGCCGGACGGAAATTCTGGGGAAGATCGGGCGCGTTCCGGAGGCACTGACGTTCCAAGCGGATGAATATTTGTTCACGCTGGCGGGGTTATTTGGCGACGTCCTGATTCTGCGCGAATCTTTGACGTTTTACCGCCTCCACGAAAGCAATGCGTTTCAGATTGCGGACGGAAGCAACGCGGCGGTGCGGCGGAAGCAACAGGTGCTGGCGGCATTGGCGCGCTCGCTGCGGGAGAAATTGCGCGAACTGCACGAGCCTGACGACGTCGCGAAAATCATTCTGGAGTCGGTGGAGACCGAAGCGGATTTTCTGCGGCTTCTGGCCGACGGCGGGTTTCCCTGGGAGACGGTGCGCACGGAACTGCGAAACTATCGCATAACGCACGAGAAGGCTTCGCTGGCGCATTGGTTCTTCAAGTGCGCCACGCTGCTTCCGGCTTGCGTGCTGCCCGCGCGGCTTTACTATTCGTTGCGGCGGCGGTTCGCGTCGAACGGCACGTATCGCAAGGCTCGGGAAAAGTGGCTGCCCTTTCTACAGCCGGAGCACGTGGACCGCTACCGGACGACGAGGCCCTGAGGAATGGAGCTTTCGCAGCCTGCCGGAGACCGGCTGAATATTTTGATGAGCGCGGGAGTGCCGAAGCGGCGCGAAGGCGGCGTGGCGGCCATCGTTTACAATTTGGGGCGCGAGCTGGAGAGTCTCGGCCATCGAGTGACGTACGTGTTTCTGGACGATTTGGTGGCGCTGGGTTCGGTTTCGCTGCGGTTCGGCGAGCTGATTTTCTCTCTTCGGTTGGCGCGCTACATCGTTGAAAATCGCGAGAAATTCTCGCTGGTCAATTTGCATGCACCGTCGGGGCTGATTTATGGACTACGCCGCAGATGGCTTGGCGCGGCGGGTTACCCGCCGTACGTGATGACGTTGCACGGGCTGGAAGAGAGGCGCGTGCACGTGATGAGCCGGGAGGCGAAGAAGGGGCGAGCCTGGAATTTCAACTGGAAGAACAGGGTTTGGCACCGCTTCTACCATTTTCCGAGATTTCGCTGGTCGATTCGAACGGCGAATGGGGCGCATGCCTACAGCCGCGACGTCTGGAATCTTCTGCAGCTTAAGTACAATCTCGATGCGGATCGCGTGGCGTACATTCCCAACGGAGTCGAACGGCGGTTTTTTGTTCCGAGGCACTACAAAGCGGGTGAGAAGTTGCGGCTGCTGTATGCCGGGACGTGGCTCGATCAGCGCGGAATATTTTATCTCCGCGACGCTCTTCGGAATCTAGCGCCGCGAATTCCTGGGTTGACCCTGACGATCGCGGGGGCTGGGGTTCCAGCGGAGGAGCTATTTCGTTTTTTCGGGAAAGACTTAGTGCCCCACATCGTAGTACGCCCGGTTGTTCCTTCGGAGAGCATGCAGGAACTCTATGCCGAGCACGACATTTTTGTTTTTCCGTCGCTGATGGAAGGGCTGCCTTCCGTCCTGCTGGAAGCCATGGCGAGCGGGATGCCCGTGATTACGACGGAGACTTGCGGCATGCCGGACGTTGTTGAAAATGATTTTAACGGGCTGCTGATCCCGCCTGCCGACGCCGCGGCGTTAGAGGAAGCGATCCTGCGAATGGCTCACTCGGCGGAGTTGCGCCAGAAGCTTGGGCAGGCAGCGCGCGAGACGATGCAGCGTTGCACCTGGGAGCGGGCTGCGGGAATGCTCGAGGCGCTCTTCCGTCGCGTGCTCGCTGCAGAAGGCTCGTCAGATAAATGATTACGCTCGGGATTAATTATTCGCAGATGCATGATTCGTCGGCGTGCATCGTGCGTGACGAGGAATTGCTGTTTGCGGTGGCGGAGGAACGCCTCAGCCGCTTGAAGCATGATGCCGGCTTTCCGCGACTCGCGATTCAAGCTTGCCTGGAGTTTGCGGGCGTTCGCGCGGAGCAGCTCGATGAAGTGTGTTTTGGCTGGCAGAACGCGGGACCCGTTTACCGGCACGATCTGAAGCTCTACGCGCTCGGGAAGTGGCCGGTCACGTATCTCAACGTGCTGAATTCCACCCGGCATTTTGCCAGCATGTGGCACCAGGAATCGGGAGCGAAGCGGTTCGCGCAGCGTTTCGGCGACGTGAAGGCCCAGATGCGTTTTGTGGATCACCATTTGGCGCACGCGATCAGCGCCTACGCGTATTCCGGGTTTGAAGATTCCGCGATCGTGATCATGGATGGGCGCGGAGCGTGGGAAGCGACCTCGATCTGGCACGGAAAAGACGGCCGCATCGAGCACGTGCTGACGATTCCATTTCCCGATTCCGTGGGATTGTTTTACAGCGAATTCACCGAGTATCTGGGCTTTCAACGGAACAGCGACGAGTGGAAAGTGATGGGGCTCGCGCCGTACGGGCAGCCGGGTGTGAAGCTCGATGCCTTCATCGATACCGACGCTGGACCGTATCGGGTACACACCAAACGTCTCAACGGAAATGGCTCCGGTTCATTTTCGGGAATGACCGCGGTGCTGGGGGCGCCGCGCGTGGCGGAAAGCGAAATCGACGACCGGCACAAGAACATTGCGTACGCGGTGCAGGATTGCTGCGAGCGGGCCATGATGAGTGTTGTACGGATGGCGCTGGAAAAAACACGCAGCCGCAACTTGTGCCTGGCCGGCGGAGTGGCGTTGAATTCGAAGGCCAACGGCAAGATTCTGGCTTCCGGCCTGGTCGAAAAAATGTTCGTACAGCCCGCTGCGTCTG
Organism: Candidatus Acidiferrum sp.; assembly: GCA_041478205.1. Classification (GTDB taxonomy): domain Bacteria; phylum Acidobacteriota; class Terriglobia; order Acidiferrales; family UBA7541; genus Acidiferrum. The sequence goes on along the minus strand of JBGOVR010000109.1, from coordinate 8,972 downwards.
ATGATGGAGTGGCATTGGGCGCGGCGCTCGCACCGTATATGGATCGTGGCCGAAGATTGCCGAATAAGGCGATGCGTCACGCGTATCTGGGCCCGGCATTTGATGACGAGGCAATCGAGACAGTGCTGCGCACGTACAAGCTGCGCTACACGCGGCTGGATGATCCTGCCGGGACTGCTGCGGAGCTTCTTTCGCAGGGCAAGATTCTCGGTTGGTTCCAGGGGCGCATGGAGTTTGGGCCGCGGGCGCTGGGAAATCGCTCGATTCTAGCGGATCCGCGCGATCCGGAGATGACGGTCAAGGTGAACAACGCGGTGAAATTTCGCGAATGGTGGCGGCCGTTCGCGCCTTCGTTTAAAAAAGAAGCGGTGGGGGAGTTTCTGGAGAGCGCGACGGATTCGCCGTTCATGATTTTGACGGCGCAGGTGCGGCCGGAGAAGCGCGGGGTGATTCCCGCGGTGACGCATGTGGATGGCAGCGCGCGGCCGCAAACCGTGGAGAAAGAGATCAATCCACTGTATTGGCGGTTGATCGATGAGTTCGGCAAACGCACGGGCGTGCCAGTGATCCTGAACACTTCGTTCAATCTGCGCGGCGAGGCTATCGTGCATACGCCGACGGATGCGGTGCGCACGTTTTTTAGTTCCGGCATGGATGCGCTGGCGATCGGCAGCTTCCTCGTCGAAAAATGAGCAAACGAGAATGAATGAGCGGCGCATCATCGCGCTGCTGGGCCGGCGGGATGAGCCAACCGACGCGGTGGAAGAGTATTGCCGCTATCTTAGCGGTGCGTTGAGCGCTCACGGCATCGAGATGGAGCTGGGAAGAGTGTCGTGGGCGGAACGTGGCTGGCCGGCAGCACTACGGGAGCTTCGTCAAAAGACTGGCGCGTGGCGCGGCCAATGGGTGCTGGTGCAGTACACGGCGCTGGCCTGGTCGGCGCGCGGATTTCCTTTGCGGTTTCTTCGAGTCATGAGGGCGCTGCGCGATTCGGGCGCGCGTGTGGCCGTTGTGTACCACGATGTCGAGCCGTATGCCGGTGGGCGCGTGGTCGATAAAATCCGCCACCGCGTGCAAATCCATACCATGCGCCGGGCATTGCTGGCTTCGGAGGTCGCGGTCTATACCATTCCACCGGAAAAGGTCTCCTGGGGGCCACCGAGACGCAAGAGCGATGTATTCATTCCTGTCGGAGCGAATCTTCCGGTCGCGGCAGAAAGTGCGAGCGAAAAGAACGATCCGGGTGGCGGGATACCTACGGCTGCGGTCTTCGGGATTACGGGAGGCGAAGCGGGTGTAGAAGAAACGTCGCGAATCATCGAGGCGGTGCGGTTCGCCGTGAAGCGACTTGGAAAGCTTCGCCTGGTCGTGCTGGGACGCAACTCGGAGTCGGCGGAAACGAAGTTGCGGCAAGCCTTGTGCGATGTTTCCGTCGAGATACGGGTTCTTGGCGTGGTTGCGGCCGAGGAAGTTGCGCGGGTGCTCTCTGCGTCGGACGTTCTTATTTTTGTGCGTGGGGCCATTTCGAGCCGCCGGGGCAGCGCGATTGCGGGTATTGCTTGCGGACTGCCGGTTATTGCATGTGCGAGTTCGGAAGCGGCGCCGCCCATCACCGATGCCGGGGTGGTGCTGATTGCGCGTGAGGATAAAACACAACTGGGCGAGGCGCTCGTTCGAGTGCTGGCGGACCGGGGCTACCGGGATGCGCTGGCGGAGCGAAGCCGCGTTGCGTACAGGCAGTTTTTTGCGTGGCCGGCAATCGCGGCGCGTTACGCGGAGTTCCTGGGCTAAGCGTACAGATTGCGCAAAATCTCAGTGGCCGTTTCGGTCAGGGTTCGGCCGCCGGTTGGTCACGAGGTGGCTTTCGGAAACTTCGCGGCTGCCAGCCAACGGCGCAAGACGGTCAAGGAGCGAGGCTTGACGTCGTAGAATGCCACGCCCATGCGATTCGCACCGGAGTGAACGACGGTCGCTCGTGCTTCGAAAGAGTCTCTCGCGGTGCTAATTTTCAGCTGAATTGCAGTGCCTTGGAGCGGAGGATCGCTCACGCCCATGGAGCATCCATGCAAACCGAGGTCGGTTACGTACGTGGTGACTTGACCGCCCGATTCATCGAGGAGTTCCACAGGGGCGATGAACTGAAACCTGATCGCCCGGCGTCGTTCTTTGTCCATCGGAGTAACTTCCGAGGGCCGGTAGCTGTTATGGTAACTCAAATTGCGCGGGCACGCGCAGTAGAATCAATTTTTGCCGGAGAAGAGGACCTTTCCATTGCAGGTTCACTTGCAGAGCGCCTCGATCAAGGTTTCTTTTTTCTTCTCGGCGAGTTGCGTCAGCGGGTCGAGGGAGGCGAAGTATCCGGCAAGCGCGGCGGCCGCTAATCCCGCGAAGGCCTCTGCCGGGAGCCAGGGACTCCTTGTCCAGCGGCCCATGAACAGAATCAACGAACAGATTCCCCCAAGAAGAATCTGCACGCCGAAGCCGACCCATACGGCCACACCGGAATTGCGCTGTCCGCGCATGGACCCAAATTCCAGTTTTCGCGGAAAGCAGAGCGAAGCCCAGTTGGCAATGGAGAACTGCCCAGTGACGGCGAAGACTACGGCTGCGAGGGTGGCCACGAGCGCCGGCGGCGATGGCAGGCCGATGCGTATCGCCAGGACGGTCACCGAAACGAGCATCTCGAAGGCGAGTACGGACGCGTGCACCAGATTCTTTCCGAGAAAGACATCGCGGAAGCGCAACGGAGCGGTGAAATACGTCTGAATACCGCGGCCTTCGTACGCGAAGCAATTATAGGCGGGCATCATCAACATCAGCATTAGGTAGCCCATCATTCCGGGGAAAAACAGATCCGGCGAAACTCCGCTGTGTGCCAAGGAGGGATGCTTGCCGCCGAACTGGGAGCTGAACAGCAGCACGAGGAGCGGTGGCATCAAGAGAGAGACCAGCACGAATCCATTGCGCGTGAGATAGCGGAAATCCTTTCGCAGGACCGCGGCCACTTGGGGAGACAGCAAGTCCAGGACATCGGATGATGCTTTTCTTCTGGAAATCGCGCGGGTTGCGGCGCGCGCCGGGGCAGCGGCCTCGCTAAGCTCTTCGCCGCGATACTGCGTAGCGAATCTTTGCCAGAGCAGTGCGCTGAGAAACAGGACATAGACAACGAGCCCCGCAACGCCTTGTAAAACACCACTGAGTTGGTGCCCAGCCGCAGCCGCGATAGCGCGGCCAGCGAGGGCTGGAGGAAAGAGGGAGAGATACGGCAAAAATCGCAGCACCGCTGGGGGCGCCCCATGTTCGTACCGGTCCACCAGCGGCCTGATGAATTGCGCGGAAACGCTGAGCAGGATGAACAGTCCGAAGATGAGCTCTCGAGTGCGGCGGCGGGCGAGCAGGCGCTCGAGCCAGGAACCCAGAAGCCGTTCGAGGGTGACATTCATCAAGAGAAACAGCGCCACGATAGAGAGCATCGCCGGCAGTACACCAGGATTGGCGACCGCGGCGCCTAGCGTCATCGCGAGCAGCCAGCAGACGGAGGCGAGGGCGGCGAAATCCGCGAAGCCGTACGCAAGACCGATCAGATAGAACGCGCCAAGACTCAGCGGGAAGCGCAGGAGGGTGCGAAATTCAAAAGTCGCGCCAAATCCGGCCAGGAAAATAGGGAAAACCTGCCAGAAAAGAAAAATGACCCAGAAGAGCAAAGCCATCCAGGCGGAGTGGCCGCCGGAGAGAAAACTGTAAGCGCCCCAGTAGAAGGCGAAACTCAAGGCAAGCACCACGATACCGGCGAAGATTGCGGCCCAGATCATGCCGATCAGATCGAGCCGGGTATTTTTCCGGCGCAGATAGTTGCGCAAGATCCGCCAGCGCAGGCTGGCGACCAGCCCGATTTGCTCGCCGATGCCGAGCGTGGCGGCTACATCAGCCACGAGAGCTCCTCCATCTGCGGCCGTTCTTCGCCACCCTGCCCCAAGATCGACAAGAAAATCTGCTCGAGCGTCGTCTTGCTGCCTTCTTCGCCCGTGACGCCCGCGCGCAGCTCTTCGAGCGACCCTTGCGCGACGAGCCGGCCTTTATGAATGATGGCGACGTGGCTGCAGAGGCGCTCGACGATCTCGAGCACGTGCGAGGTCAAGAAGATGGTGACGCCGCGCTCGGTCATGCGGCCCAACAAGGCTTTGAGCGCACCGGCTGCGAGGGCGTCCACTCCCTCGAAGGGCTCATCGAGAAACAGGATGCGCGGACCGTGGATCACCGCCGCGGCCAGCGCGAGTTTCTTCTGCATGCCGTGGGAGTAGTCGGCAATTACCGACTTGGGCCGGTCGGCGAGTTGCATGAACTCGAGGAGTTCTTCGGAACGCTGCCGGGTTGTAGCGCGGTCGAGTCCGTACATTCGGCCGACGAAATTCAAATACTCCGCGCCGGTCAAGCGTTCGAAGAGGCCCATGCCTTCCGGAACGACGCCGATCTGGCGTTTGACTTCCACCGCGTGGGAAGAGAAATCCATTCCCAGGAGCTGCACGCGGCCGGAAGTTGCCGCCAGCAGACCAGTAAGCATTTTGATGGTTGTGGACTTTCCAGCGCCATTGGGTCCGAGGAAGCCGAAGAATTGTCCCGCTGCGACGGTTAGATCGATGCTGTCCACAGCCGTCAAGCCGCCGAAGCGTCTCGTCAGTCTTTCAGTCACTATGGCCGCGCCGGACATGAGGGATTCCCTTTTCTTAGAGTGTGAATTTCCAGCAAGACTCTAACATGACGCGGTCAAGTATCCGGCGCAGCACAGGAGTCAAAAGATAGTACGGATTGGGTCTGGCCGAGATTTCAGAGGGAGGGTTTGTTTGGTTGCGATGAAGCTCCAGCAAGCTGGGTTTCCCTCGCCGGCAACGCCGCCAGGACCGCGGGCAATTCCACGCGGAATACAGCGCCGCCTTGCTGCGAGTTGTAACACAGTATCTTGCCGGCGTGTTCCTGCACGATGCCGAAGCAGATGCTCAAGCCCAGACCGGTGCCCTTGCCGACAGGCTTAGTGGTATAGAAGGGATCGAACACGCGATGAGGTTCTTTGATGCCGGGTCCGGTATCGGAGAAGAGCACGACGACGTTGCCGCGATCGCGGATGGTTTTGATGGTGAGCACGCCGCCCTCGGCCTCCTCCATGGCGTCAACCGCGTTATTGATAATGTTGAAGAACACTTGCATCAATTGATTGCCATCGCCGCGCACTCCGGGGAGAACCGATTCCAATTGCAATTCCACGCGTGTTTTGGGTGAACGGTCGAGGGCGCGAAGTTGCATCGCATTGGTCACGACGGTATTGATGTCCAGGAGCGTACGTTCCGCCGGCACCTGCCGGGCGAAGCTGAGCAGGTTGCCCACCAGAGTTTTCGTACGGCGCGCTTGATCGCGAATTTTACCCGCCGTGGCGCGCGCCTTATCAGGGAGCGTCATGTCTTCGGCCAGAAGATCGGAAAAGCCAAGAATGGCCTGCAAGGGATTGTTGATTTCGTGCGCCGCACCTGCCGCCAACTGCCCCAGAGAAACAAGTTTCTCCGTTTGCACGAGCTGTGCTTGCAGCCGTTGCAGGTTTTCGATGGATTGTTCGGATTTTGCCAGCAATCGCGCGCGATCCGTGTCCGCGATGTGCGTTCGTAGGAACACAATGAGTGCGAGCGGCACGGAGGCGATCAACGTGGTCATCAGGCGATAGTCGCGTACCTCGCGCGCATCTTGAGCGTAGCGCAGCGTGTAGATCGCGAAAACGGGGAGGGATATTACCGCGGCCATCGCCAGGCGTGCCGCCCAAGCGCCTTCTCCGCGTTGCTTGTCCGCATCGTCGAGCCCATTTTCGAAGGGTACGTCCAGGGCCGCCTGGTTGCGGTAGGCGATGAAGCCCGCGAGCGCATACCACAGGAACGAAGAGACCAACGGGAGATCGTACAGGCTTCCCGTGGAATACTTGTTCACGCTGATCGCGGTGTTGATCGTCAGGGAGGAGAGCATGTACATCGTGGCGGCACCGAAGAGATTGGCGTAAACCACCCGCCACGCGCCTCTCGTCCTCAGCCACAGGATGCCCAACCCGCCGACGATGACCATGTTTTGAACGTTCATCAAGACGTCGTAGTTGAAGTTGTACTGTGCTTCCGACGGCGTCGCATAGATCCACGGGAAGACCACAAAGGCGTACAGGAAGGTCCACCAAGTGAGCAGCAACACAAAATCGAGATATCCGAAACGCAGTTGCAGCTCGCCGTGCTTGCGGTGGGGTTGCAGCGCCAGAGCCGCCATCATGGGAATGCCGCGAAGGAAGTAAACGATGTCTCCGCTGTAGGCCACCGGCATGGGTTGGTGTGCGTAGACTTCGTAGTAGGTCCACTCGAATTGACCGATCATCCAGAGGGTGCAGCTCAATGCCAGCAGCATCCAGAAGATGTTCCTCCGCCAGTGCGGGGTGCCTGCGTTCAGCAGCAGACCGGCGTTCGCCACCAGCGGAACAATGCATTGCACCAGATTTCCAAATGTGGACAGAGATTGGCTGCCTTTCGGGAGCAGCAGCGACACCCCTGCATACGTAGCGATAACCAGGAGCCACAGTCCGACAAATATCCCAATGGAGCGGGAAGAGGGCATGCTCGTGCTTCTTCCTAGTCTATGCGGGGAACGTGTGACTAGGTCCCCGCGTTCGTTTTCGGATGGCTTAAGGATAAACGGAGCCCTGGCAAATTCTCCTGGCTGGCGGAGGAGGAGGGATTCGAACCCCCGAGACCCTTTCGGGTCTAACGGTTTTCAAGACCGCCGGTTTCAACCGCTCACCCACTCCTCCGTTTTTAATTGTAGCGTATTCTGTGGTTTAGACTGCGATTTGTGACAGTTCGACGATTTTGCTGCTGCGTTTTGGTACAACCGCCACGAGACTGTCACCAAAATTGTTAAGAGATATGCAGAAAGTCAGGAACACTTAAGCCTCGCCGTGCCTTCCTGCGATGCAAACAGAAAGCTTATGAAAACAGAGCATTGAACTCTTCTATTCTTGAGTTGGGAACGTGACTACCGATGAGCTAGTCGTACAGTCTTTCGCCGAGTCGTCCGACAGCGAGCAGGATTCCGTGGAGGAGAGCTTGCGGCCGGGGTGGACATCCCGGAATATAAACGTCGACGGGCATGACGTTGTCGACGCCTCCAAGAGAGGCGTAGTTCTTGCCAAAGATGCCGCCACTGATGCCGCAGGCACCCACCGCGACCACGACTTTCGGTTCTGGCATAGCTTGGTAGGTCTTCAGCAGGGCTAACTCCATATTCCGAGTGACAGGCCCGGTGACCAGGAGCATATCGGCGTGACGCGGAGAGGCAACAAATTGAATGCCGAAGCGTTCAAGGTCGTAGACCGGATTGTTCAAGGCAACGATTTCGAGTTCGCATCCGTTGCACGAACCGGCATCCACTTCTCGAATGGCGAGGGAGCGCCTCAGGAGTTTCTGAATCTTTTGGCGCGCTTTCTGTCCAACACTCTCGAGGTCCGCTTCGACGTTTCCGGAACCCCGATGCACCGCCCCCAGTTGCCGATGGGTGCGGTCGGTGTTCAATGAATATTCCGCGGTTAGGACGAGGTTGCGACGGTCCGCACTCGCCAGCTCAAATTCTTGGGTGATTCGCACGGCCTGATCGGCGGAGGCCTCCGCACACAAACCGCAGAAGACGCACAGACCGTAGTCGACCGTGACTCGCCGCGAGTCACCTTCATCGGACACGAAAATCGCTCCGGTTGGGCAGACTTCCGCAGCGGGCCGCGCATCCGTCCATTTTTCGAAGTCGAAGGTCGGACGCCCGCGAAAGTGCTCGGAGATGTGGGCCGGCTCATCCGGATACTTCGTCGTTACAATGCCAGTCGCGATCGTTTTCTGGATGATCTTGAACATCGGTTAGCGATCCGTTCCCGAGTAGGAAAGATTGAAACTCTTATTGATGACCGGGAAATCCGCAATGATGTTTCCTTGGACCGCCTCGACCAAAGCCGGCCAGTTGTTGAGGGAGGGATCCTTGATCTTGCAACGCTCGAGGTGATTGTCAGGGCCGGTACGAATCCAATGAATGATCTCGCCGCGCCATCCCTCGACGGCGCTCAGGGCGCAGCGGTCCGCGGGAATGGGCGGGACTTGCGCGCGGAAATCCCCGTGCGCACTCTCATCCGCCGCGCTCCGGATGATACCCAGGGATTCGTTCACCTCGTCGACCCGGACTTGCATTCGCTGGCTCACGTCGCCAACTTGATAAACGGGTATGCGGAAGGAGTAGCGGCCATAGGCCGCATACGGGTGATCGCGCCGAACGTCCAGATCCATCCCTGAGGCACGTCCGGCCACACCCACGATTCCCAAATCGTTTGCCTTTTCAGGGCGGAGGACTCCGGTCTGTTCCAAACGGTCGCGAGTGGATTCGGAGGAGTCAATCAGCGCGACTAGATCCTGAAATTCGCTTGCGAAAACATCGATCGTGGAGCGGAGCGAAACCAGTTGCACAACGTCCCAGCCCCTGCGCACGCCACCGACGCAGACCATGCCTCGTAAGAGACGATTGCCCGTCAACTGTTCGTTCAGGCTGACCAGCATCTCCTTCAAGCGGCTGGCGTGCGCATTGGCGACGACAAAGCCGACATCGGTGGCAATCGCTCCGATATCGGCAACATGATTGCAAATTCTTTCGAGCTCCAGAAGGATCGTTCGCATGATCAGAGCCCGTAACGGAACTTGGATCTGCGCCGCGCGTTCGATGGCCTGACAGAAAGCTGTGCCATGAGAAAAACTCGAATCCCCGGAAATACTCTCGGCGAGAAACACGGCTTTAGGTATGGGTAGCTTCTCAAAGAGTTTTTCCGTGCCCTTATGGGTATAGAACATGCGAAGCTGCAAATAGAGGATCGGCTCACCAGCGACCGCGAAATTGAAATGGCCGGGCTCGATGGTTCCGGCATG
>JBGOVR010000099.1:0-17966 GCA_041478205.1 Candidatus Acidiferrum sp. | reverse complement strand
GGAGCCGCAGTTGGTTCGCGAACTGGTGGCGCAAGGAGGCAAGCTGCTCGCGGAATTTGCGGGCGTCGGGAATACGGATGGGGTTCGGCAATTGCTCGATCTCGGAATAGACCTCGGCGCAGTGACCGAAGACGGTGATCCGTATTTCGATGTGGCGCAGAACAGCACGGCGTTGCACTCCGCGGCGTGGCGTGCGCGGCCTGCGACGGTAAAGTTTCTGATTGACCGCGGAGCGCCAGTGAATGCGCTCGATGGAAGAGGCCGCACGGCGCTGATGCTTGCAGTGCGGGCGTGCGTGGACTCGTACTGGAAAGAGCGACGCACGCCGGAGTCGGTAGAGGCGCTCCTGAGGGCTGGCGCTTCGGTCCGCGGCGTGGAATTTCCGTCGGGATACGCGGAAGTTGATGAGCTATTGAAAGCGCACGGGGCGGAAGCGTTCCGGTGAAACGCTGGCGCACTTGGAACTCGAATGAGACAAGTAGTGAAGTTTTTCCACCCCATGGAGCGAAAGAGGTGCCCATCGAGAGAAGAGCACCTCTTTTTTTGGTGTGACAACACGCAAGTCGGTTCCACGTGCAGGCTGGATTCCCCCAGTTTGTCGGAAAGATGTGAAAAAAAAGGGTTTAGGAGAGTGGAGTCTGCAAAAGATGTGATTCTAAATGGGTTATAGGTGCCTTGTTTTGATATCTTTACAGGAAGCCCGCTGGACCATGATCGAAACTGTATCCTACAACCGTGGAAACCGACTGCGAGAGGAGCTTCCTAGTTAAGGAAAAAGCGCCGGGAGGTCTGCTGGCCGCTGTCGGTTTGACGAACTAATACCCAAAGAGAAGTATACTCTAGCGTTACTAGATGTCAAGAGAAATTTGAGGCGGAAAAATCAGTCCTCGGTCCAGCCGAGGTCGGCAAGGGCTTGGGTGACGCGGGCGAGGGGAAGGCCGACGACGTTGAAATAGTCGCCTTCGATGCGGGGGATGTAGCGGCCGGCGCGCCCTTGGATAGCGTAGGCGCCGGCTTTGTCGTGGGGCTCTTCGCTGCCGAGGTAGCGTGTGATTTCTTCAGCGGAGAGCTGGGTGAAATGGACGAGCGTGGATTCGACGAAGCCGCGGCGCTCGGCGTCAGGAAGGCGGATGAGGGTGACGGCGGTGATGACGGCGTGGGTGCGGCCGGAAAGTTTCTCGAGCATGTGGCGGGCATCGTCGCTGGAGCGGGGCTTACCGAAGATGCGACCTTCGAGAGTTACGATGGTGTCCGCGGCGAGCACGATAGCGGGGCCTACGGCGCGGGCGGCGACGAGCTCGGCTTTGGCGTCGGCTAGTCGCTGGACGTGATCGGCAGGGGATTCCTCTGGGAAGGGAGTTTCGTCGACGGCGGAGGACATCACGATGAAGGAGAAGCCGGCGTCGTGGAGAATTTCCGCGCGGCGGGGGGAGGCGGAGGCGAGAATTAGTTTCATATCAGATGACGACGGATTCCTGGTACTCGCCGAAGACGCGGCGGAGGGCGTCGGAGATTTCGCCGACGGTGGCGTAGGATTCGACGGCTGTGAGGATGGCGGGGAGAAGGTTTTCGGTGCTGATGGCGCAGCGCCGGAGTTCGACGAGGGCGGATTGCGTCTTGGTGGAATTGCGTTTGGCGCGCAGGGCGTTTAGGCGCGCGATTTGGGAGCGTTCGATTTCGGGTTCGATGCGGAGGGTGGGGATGGTGCGCGCTTCATCTGCGATGAAGTCATTGACGCCTACGATGATTTGTTCTTGGCACTCGACGGCGCGCTGGAAATCGTAGGCGGCTTTTTGGATTTCGCCTTGAACAAAGCCGGATTCGATGGCGCGCAACATTCCTCCCATTGCGTCAATCTTGGAAATGTAATCAACGGCGCCTTGTTCGATGGTGTTGGTGAGATGTTCGATGGCGTAGGAGCCGGCGACGGGGTCGATGGTGTTGGTGACGCCGGTTTCGTGGGCGAGGATTTGCTGGGTGCGCAGGGCGATTAGGGCGGCGTCTTCGGTGGGAAGGGCGAGGGCTTCGTCGAGGGAATTGGTGTGGAGAGATTGGCAGCCGCCGAGAGCGGCGGCGAGAGCTTGGATGGCGACGCGGACGATATTGTTTTCGGGCTGCTGGGCGGTGAGCGATGAGCCGGCGGTTTGCGCGTGGAAGCGGAGAAGGAGCGAGCGGGGATCGCGCGCGGCGAAGCGCTCGCGCATGATGCGAGCCCAGAGCCGGCGCGCGGCGCGGTACTTGGCGACTTCTTCGAGCAGGTCGCTGTGGGCGTTGAAGAAGAAGGAGAGTTGCGGCGCGAAGGCGTCGACATCGAGGCCGGCGTGCAGAGCAGCTTGCACGTAAGCGATGGCATCGGCGAGGGTGAAGGCGACTTCCTGGACGGCGGTGGAGCCGGCTTCGCGAATGTGATAGCCGGAAATGGAGATGGTGTTCCACTTGGGGAGCTCGGAGCGGCACCAGGCGAAAATGTCGGTGACGATGCGCATGGCGGGGCGTACGGGATAGATGTACGTGCCGCGGGCGATGTATTCCTTGAGGATGTCGTTTTGCACGGTGCCGGAAAGTTTTGCGAGTGGCGCGCCTTGTTTCTTTGCGACCGCGACGTACAGGCACAGCAGAATGGCGGCGGTGGAGTTGATGGTCATGGAAGTGGAGACTTTTTCGAGGGGGATATTGTCGAAGAGGGTTTGCATATCTTCGAGGGAGTCGATGGCCACGCCAACTTTGCCGACTTCGCCTAGGGCGAGCGAGTGGTCGGAGTCCATGCCGATTTGCGTGGGGAGATCGAAGGCTACGGAAAGGCCGCTCTGCCCTTTGCCGAGGAGATAGCGGTAGCGCTGGTTGGATTCGGCGGCGGAACCGAAACCGGCGTATTGGCGCATGGTCCAGAGGCGGCCGCGATACATGGAAGGATAAATGCCGCGGGTGTAGGGAAATTCGCCGGGATAGCCGATGGTGGCTTCGGGATTTGCGTGGGAGAGATTTTCGTTCGTGTACAGGCGGTCGAGGGGGAGGCCGGAGAGCGTGGTGAAGCGGTCTTTGCGGTCTTTCGTTTCGGTGCGAGATGGTTTTGTTTCGGACATGTTTTGTCGAAATCGGAAAATCGAAATTCGTACAACGAACTACAACGTCCTTGGTAGGACTCGCGGTGGCCGGACTAAAGTCCGGCCACTACGTAAAGCCACGTGAAGCCACGCAAAACCGTCGCTAGAGCTTGCGGGCGCGGCGGAACGACGTCACGGCGAAAAATACGAACAGGGCAGCGACGCAAACTGCGATAGCGATCAGCCAAGGAGCGACGTCGCGGGTCCAGGCGCGCACGGCGGAATTGAGCCAGGCCAGCGCGAGGACGGCGAAGACGGCGCCGGTCATCTCATGGAAAAGCTGCTTGAGAACGCGCCAGAGGCGGCGAAAACCGCCTGGCTGCGGCACGGCTTCGGCTGCGCGGATGGACGTGGCCACGCGAGCATCTTAGCGCAGAATCGGCGCTGGCATACACGACGGACGTGGAACGGAGGTGGCACAAGACCTGGCCGCAAGGACTGTGAACACTTTGGAGACAAGGACGTGAAGGTCTCTTGTGTCCAAAAGAACGTGGGCCTAGAATGGCCTAGACGTAGGGGAGACTGGCCGTGCAACTTGACGACAACCTGAAAAACCTGCTGCGTGAATTGGGCCACGCGATCAATGACACGGTCTCGGAGTCCGAACGAATTACCGGGGCGATTGCCGGAGTGCGCGCGCATGGGTACGACATCGTGCTGAAACTGGACGCGACAATCGGGCTGGCGAGACGCGATGCCGCGGCAGGGGAAACAACCGCGCTGACCACGCAGGATAAGCGTTTCCTGGAGTCGCTACGGATACAGGTGGATCAGGAATCGATGGAGCAGGATCAGGACCGGAAACCGGTAGCGCGGCTGAGCATGACGCCGCAGGATGTGCGGTTTTTGAAGTCGCTGAGGATTGCGACGGACGATATCGAATGAAAGCGTTGAGCAGAATCGCGGGTGCGGGCCTGACGGCTTTGGTGGCGGCGGGTTTGTGCTGCTCGGCGGCGCGCGCGCAGGGGCCCGAAGTGCTGGCGCCCATCGTGGCGAACACCGCGGTGCCGATTATCGTAAACGCGGTCAAGCCCAAGCCGTCCGGTCTGTCCAAGTTCGAAGGTTTTGTGATGCACGCGAGCAGCGTGCAGATCACCGTACGCGCGAAGGGGAACGATATGTCGATTCAAACGTTCGCGCTATCCGAAGCGGCGGCCGCGAAGATGCAGCAGATTATCGACAAGGGCGGGTTTCAGTACGGCGACAAAGTGACGGTGCTGTACGATCCCAGCTCGTTGAAAGCGGTCAAAGTAAAAGGTAAACCTTCCCCGGCCTTGTGAGTTACGGGCGCTGCTGTGCTTCGCTTGCCTGCTGTCGCTGGACGCTTTTATCCCGCAAACCCCGCGGAATTGACTGCGCTCGTTCGCCAATACATAAAAACTGAGCCTGGAGCGGAAGTTGCGCGTGTGAAGGCGTGTCTTGTGCCACACGCGGGCTACGTGTATTCAGGGCACGTTGTGGGAGCCGTGTTGTCGCGGATTGCGGTGCCGCGGAAAATTGTGATTCTGGGCGTGCGGCATTTTCCGCGCGGGGAGCAGGCGGCGATTCTTTCGAGTGGCGCGTGGCGGACGCCGCTGGGTGATGCGCCCATTGACGAGCCGCTGGCGGGCGCGCTGCGCGCGGAGTGTTCATTGCTGCGGGAAGACCGCGTGGCGCATGCTGGGGAACATTCGTTGGAGGTACAGTTGCCGTTTCTGCAGGTGCTGGCGCCGGGATTTGCGTTTGTGCCGGTGGCGCTGGGCACGATTCGATTCGAGGAATTGGTGAACGTTGGCGAAGCGATCGCGCGCGTTTTGGCTGCGCCGGATGAGGATGTGCTGCTGCTGACGACGTCAGATCTAAATCACTACGAAGATGATGCGACGACGCGGGTGAAAGACGGAAAGGCCATCGAGCAACTGCTGGCGCTGGACGCGCGGGGGCTCTACGACACGTGCAGGAATGAGGAGATTTCCATGTGTGGGCTTGGGCCCGCCGTGGCAACGATCACGGCGCTGCGGCGGCTGGGAGTGGAGCGGGGGGAGTTGGTGCGATATGCGACATCGGCGGACGTGTCGGGCGACGCAGCCGCGGTGGTTGGGTATGCCGGAATGATTTTCCGTTGACGGCACGGATCGGCCCAAGGGCTTGAGTTAGACGAAAACGGCTCCGAGGGTATCGGAGCCGTAAGTATTTACGCCGATTTTTTGGACTTGATGGCTAGTGAGGCCGGCCGGACGATGCAGGCGCCGATGGCGCGTGCGATGGAGGCGCGGACGCTGATGGCGAATGCGATGCTGACGCAGAGGAAGAAGATGATGACGCACGCGAGGAAGGCTCAAAACGCGATCCGCCGCTGCTGGAGGATCCCCCGCGCGAGCTTTCCGTCGAACGCGGCGGAGGCGGGGTCATCGCGCGCGGAGAATATACGACCGTGGCGCGAGCGGGAGAGGGTGGCGTCGATGCACGCTGCGGCGATGTCGCTCCCGTAACACGCATCGTTGGTGTCCCGAATTGGGTTCGCTGTTCCGTAGTCTTTGCCGGTGAAGCCGGCGGGGAGTTCGTGTTTACAAAGCGATGCTCGCGTGGATCGTAGGTGATGGAGGAGCTATGATCCACGGCGATCACGTGCGGGGCAAGATCGTTGGTGGCCACCGTCCGGGAGACACGCATGGGCGGAGCGGCAGCGACGAGAGTGGTGCTGAGCGTGTTGCGCGGCGCGAGCTTGACGACTTTCCATTCTTCGCCGGCACTGACGGAGAGGCGCTGGGAAATCGCGCCGCTGGTCACCGGGAATACTCCCCTGGCGAGGTTGATCGGTGCTTTGCCGCGAACATCGAAAGGATGAGCCGGGACCAGGCCGACCAAGCCAGGCTTCTTCGAGCGAACCCATACGCCCGTGACCGGACGCCAGGGTGCGGACCCACCGAAATTCATGCCGCCGCCGAAGCTGCCGGGCGCCCACAGCCAGCCAAACACAGGATCAAAAATCCA
Source organism: Candidatus Acidiferrum sp. (assembly GCA_041478205.1). Lineage (GTDB taxonomy): Bacteria > Acidobacteriota > Terriglobia > Acidiferrales > UBA7541 > Acidiferrum. The sequence goes on along the minus strand of JBGOVR010000099.1, from coordinate 11,889 downwards.
TCCGCCGTAATGATATGGCAGCCAGCCCCAGGGCTGGTTGCCGATGAACGACGCGCCGAAAATAGGATCCATGAACCAACCGCCGTTCGCGAACGGGGACCATCCGAGACCCACACCGTAGGGTCTCCAGCAATTGCCCTGGCCGACGATCGGGTACCACGAACCGTAGGTATATAGATCCGCAAAACCCGAAGAGTAGTACGGGGAGCTGACGTATTGTTGCGCGGCGGTCGTGGCGGTGACCACGCTGTCGAAGCGTCCGGAAACCCAGCGGTCAAAATCATCGTCATTGGAAAGGCGGCCGATGTTGACGGAAGCATCGTCAGCGGCACGCATGGAAAGAGACTGGCCCTTCGCGAGCGCGGTGGTCTTGTCTTTGCGCAGGACGGAAACTTGGCCCTTGAAAACATTCACAGAACTGCCGTCGTCGAGATTGTCGACGCGGAAACTGGCGCGGCCAGCGGCCTCGACGGTAAAGTCTCCGCCGGTCACGCTGAAGTAGTCTCTATCCGCGGGATTGACGTAAAAGGACGCGGTACCCTGACGCAGTACCAGGCGAGTGGTCTTGGCGCCATCTTCCAGGGAGAGATCGTAGAACTCGAGAACGGTGTCCTCGGCGAGAAAGGCCATGGCGCCGTTCTCAAATTCAACCTCGGCGCGGCCCTTGTCGGTGGCCAGGACGTAGCCTTGGCGAATGGGCAGATTGAGCTCGGCAGCTTCCCAGGCGGCATTGGGATCGGCGAGAGGGTCGCCCTTAACGTCGCGTGCAAAGCGCACATCGCCCTGGACGAGGCTCAAGCGGATGATCCGTGCGTGACTGGAATCCGCGAAGGCAGGATGGGCGGCGGCAAAAAGCAAGGAAAAGAGGCTCAGTGACAGCGAACGGAACAGCGTGCGGGAAATCATGGTCACCCCCTAACGGGGACGCGACTTACAGCAATAAGATGGCACACAACCGATTCAGGTTGCATAGCCTTAAATCGTTGTTCCTTAATAGTCTCGTTTGGGGAAGCGTACGTCAAGTGCCGCGACGCATGCGGCGACATGAGGTGAGCAAGAACTTTGGCACGCCATGCAACGGAATAAAACTTCAATTCCTTCGCTCCTTGACAGGCCGGGAGTGAAACGTTAGCTTCAAAAAGGGGGGAGTGCAACTCGCTCTCGCATGGTGTCCCGGGGTCGATCGTCCTTTTCAGGGCGTTGACGAAATGGGTGGGGTGTCGCTCACGACCGCGGGCCGTGCAGTTTTTATATCTCGTATTTCGGGGGGAGAATCATGCGGGGCATTCATAGATTATTCATGGCCTTGGCGCTTCTTATTGGCTTGTTGGCCGGGGCGCGCACATACGGACAAGGAGGGGCGACTGGCGCGATTGGCGGCGTGGTCGTGGATACCAGCGGCGGCGCGGTGAGCGACGCAGAAGTCCAAATCATCGATACGCGCACGGAACTGCTGGCGCGGAAGGTGCCGACGAACGTGGACGGAGCGTTTACCGTGACACTGCTGCCGCCCGGCACGTATTACGTGGTGGTGAACAAATCGGGGTTCGCGGAAGCGAAGGCCGAACGAATCGAAGTCCACGTGACAGAAACGACGCGGCTGACGATTTCGCTGAAGCCGGGCTCGATTACGGAAAAGATGGAGATTTCAGCGCAAGTAACCACCGTGGAAACCACGAATGCGACGACCGGGCAATCGATCGGTACGGAGACAGTGCGGGAACTGCCGCTGGCCACACAGAACTACCAGCAACTGCTGACATTGTCGACGGGCGCACAAAGCGAGCTGAATGCCTCGGCACAGCTTGGGCGCGGGAACGCGCGGGTGATCGTAAACGGGCAGCGCGAGGACAATAACAACTACTTGATCGAAGGGATCAGCGCGACGGACTACAACGTGGCGCAGGCGACCAACGTGCCGCTGCCGAACCCGGACACTATCCAGGAATTCAAGGTACAAACGTCGCTGTATGACGCCAGCCAGGGCCGCAACGGCGGCGGGAACGTCAATGCGATTTTGAAGTCGGGTACCAGGGAATTGCACGGCGATGTGTACGAATACTTCCGGAACGACGTACTGAATGCCAACGAGTTCTTTCTGAACGCGGGTGCACAGAAGCGTCCGGTTGTGAAGCAGAACATTTTTGGAGGCAGCTTCGGCGGCCCGTTTGTGAAGGAGAAGCTAGGCTTCTTTTTCGTCAATTACCAGGGAACGCGCCAGCGCAGCGGGCTGTCTCCAGGCACGGAGATCAGCAATCCTGGGCTGCCCGTTCTGCCAGCCGACCGTTCGGACGCCTCTATTTCCCAGGCGTTCTTCGGGAATGCGACCACGGCCATCGATCCCGTGGTGCACGCGTTGTTGAATTTCCAGAGCAACCAATTCGGAGCCAGCACCGGCGGATTCTTGATCCCGTCCATCCCGGGCACACCGGGCCAGACGGCGCCGTTCACCCTCAGCAAACCTGGAAAGTATACCGACGACCAGTTCACTACGAGCTGGGATCGCGAATTCCGAGGCGGCACCGACAAGATCAGCGCCCGCTTCTTCTTCTCGCAAGCCGAATCGTTTCTGCCGTTCGGTGCGGGCGACCTGCAGGAATCCCTGGGCTCCACGTTATCCAGCAGCATCCAGTCGACGGCGCTGAATTTTCCCTACGACCTACCGGTGCGCACGCGCTTCTTCAGCATCGGCGAAACGCACCTGTTCTCGCCCACGCTGGTGAACGATTTCCGGTTTGGCTTTGTGCGCATCAGCAACGACCTGACCAACGTTCCGCCGGTCACCGCCAGCGATCTGGGCATCCAGCGCCCGACCAATAATGCCACGACTTCGATTTACAAATTTGTCCTTGCCAGCACGGGTTTTGAGATCGGCCCAACCCCCGCGGCCGATCAATTCCAAAACCAGAACAACTACAATTTTGTGGACACGCTGAGCTGGGTCAAGGGCGCGCACGTTTTCCGCTTTGGCGGTGAGTACACGCGCGTAAATCTCGACAAGGCCTTTCCGCAGGTGTTTAACGGCGAACTGTTTTTCACCAACACAGCCGCTGATCCAGCTAACAGCATCCCGGCGTTTACAGACTTTCAGAACTTCTTGCAGGGATCGCCGCAGTTCAGCTTCGGGGGCGGCGGCGTCTCCACGCACGCGTACCGTACCAACGATTTCGCATTCTTTGGGCAGGATGACTGGAAAGCTCGCCGCAACATAACCCTTAACCTGGGGCTTCGCGTGGAAGGTCTCGGGGCCTTCCACGATAACAAATGCCACATCGGCAACTTGGACCCGGTGCTGGCCAACTCCGGTCAGTATCCCTTCATTTATGGGGGCTGCGTGAAAGGCCTGGGAGTCGCTGGGCTGGCACCGACGGGAAGCAATACGACCTACAAGAACGACTACGCGACAGGCCTGGGGCCGCGCCTGGGCTTCGCCTGGGACGTGTTCGGCCGCCACGACACAACGGTGCGTGGAGGCTATGGCATCTACTTTGTTCGCGAAGATGTCGGCAGCGTGGATCAGCTCAGCTTCAACCCGCCATTTCTACCCGTGGCGTTTGGTGGCGGCGGACCGGGCAGCCTCTCCAACTTCTTCCTCACCGGCAACAACGCTTTGCCCCAGGCAGGTGTTCTTGATCCGAACTTCGTTCCGTGCCTCGGTGCGCTGACGGGCTTCGTAAACAATGACACGACGCAGGCGGCTAATTATGCTTGTGCGAGTGGGAGTCCCGGCGTTGTACCGTCCCAGTTCCTTTTCGGATTAACAGTTCCCCGGCACTTCCAGGCGCCGAACACGCAGCAGTGGAACCTGACAGTTCAGCGCGCGCTTGGCAAGCAATGGGTGCTGGAACTGGGCTACGTCGGTACGCATGCGGTGCACCTGCGCGAGACGCGCACCAGCATCCAGGCGGCGCTGGCCAGCGCGACGAATCCGATCCAGCTGACGGCAGCCGATGGAACGCCATTCACGATCACGGAAAACACCATCGCGAACGGCCCGGCACGCTCTAACAACGCCGGCATCAACGGCTACAACGGTTTCCAGTTGTTCGCCGATGATGCGTATTCGCACTATCACTCCCTCCAGGCTACGATGTCGCGCCGCTGGGGCGCCGGTTATTTCCAGGGAGCCTACACGTTCTCGAGGTCCACGGATGCAACCTCAACCGGGAACACGGCGTTCAACAGCGCGTTCAATGATGAATCCACGTTGAACGGCTCTCGCGGCCTTTCCGATTTTGATCGGCCGCACCGTTTGAGCGTCAGCTACCGCTACGACTTGCCGTTTTTTTCGGACGAGCAGGGGTGGAAGCATGTTGCGCTGTCCGGCTGGGCCGTAAGCGGGATCACCATATTGCAATCGGGCGGGCCGTTCTCCGTTACGGACTCGGGCGCCGGCACTGCCTTTTTGGGCCCGGGGCTCACACCGGGAACGCTTGGCGGGGAGCTTGCCTCCGGCGGGTCGATTGGCGCCGGCCTGACCAGCGGCAGTATTAGCGATCGCGTGAATAACGGTTATCTGAATCCGGCTAATTTCACCACAGCGCCGGCACTGGATGCAGCGTTGGGCGGCGACGGGGTTGTAACGGCCTTCGGCAATCTGGGCCGCAACATCTATCGCGGGCCGCACCAGCAAAACTGGGATTTTTCGCTAATCAAGAACTTCAAGATCACCGAGCGGCAGCAGCTGCGGTTCACAACGGACTTCTTCAACATCTGGAATCATGCGAACTTCGGCAATCCTTCGATCAACGACGTTGAGACGATCAGTTTGCCGAACAGTCCATTTGGGAAAATCTTCTCAACGGTTGGAACGCCGAGGCTGATTCAGTTCTCGTTGCGGTACGCGTTCTAGTTCGATCAACTCATACTATAAACTTGCAGGGGCGCGACAGGCTGCGCCCCTGCGTTTTTCTGCAAAGACCGTCTGACGGAATGGAGTGTTCATGACCACAAACACGTCACGGATTCCGCCGCTGGAACGAGACACGGTTACACCGGAGACCGCGGCACTGTACGACACGCTGCTGGCACAGCGCGGCGTGGTGCCGAATATGTTCAAGGTTCTGGCATATGCTCCGGGTATCGCGCAGGGCGTAGCCGGATTCCTGAGAGCGTTGCTGAGCGATGGCGCGTTGAGCGGCTGGTACAAGGAATTGGTCGCGGTGCGAACTTCGATTCTGAACGAGTCCGAGTATGCTATCCGCGCGCACGCCGCTTCGGCGAAGAAAAAAGGCGCGGCGGACGCGCAGATCGCAGGGGTGCGGGAATTCGAGCGGGGGCCTTATGACGCGAAAGAAAAGATTGGATTCCGGCTGGCGGACCGGTTGCATCGAGGCGCACGCGACGTGGACGACGCGTTTTATGCGGAATTGAAAGCGGCGTTCAGCGATACGGAGATGGTGGAGTTGTTTCTGACGGCGGCGGCGTTTGAAATGTTTCCCCGGTTCATCGATGGACTGCATATACCCATGACGCCACTTCCCGCGGCAAAATGATAGGATGCTGGTCACCACCATGCGGAAAATTGCATCACGCGTTTCACAATTGAATGGCGAAGGCGCGCTGGCGGTGTTTTCTCGCGCGAAAGAATTGGAGAAACAGGGCCGGTCGATCATTCACCTGGAACTGGGCGAGCCGGACTTTCATCCGGCGGCGCCGGTGGTAGACGCCGTGCGCGCGGCGGTGGCCGGAGGACGCGACCGGTACGTCTCGACACGCGGAATACCGGCGCTGCGGGAAGCCATCGCTGGGTATTTGAAGCGGACGCGGCGGTTGGACGTGGCCGCGGAGGAAGTGCTGGTCGCGCCGGGCTGCAAGATGGCGCTGGCGTTGGCGATGATGGCGCTGATTGAGCCGGGGGACGAAGTGCTTTACCCCGATCCGAGTTTTCCGATTTATCCGTCGTTCACGCGCGGACTGGGAGCTACGGCAGTCGCGTTTTTTCTGGAGGAAAAGAACCGATTTCAGCCAGATGTTGCGGAGATCGCCTCGAAAATCTCGCCGCGAACGAAGATGCTGATTTTCAATTCACCAAATAATCCCACGGGAACGGTTTTTAGCGAGGAAACGCTCGCGCGGATCGCGCAGCTAGCGGCGAAGCACGACCTGTGGATTATCTCGGACGAGATTTACGCGCGGATTTTATTTGGTGGGGCGTACAAATCGATTTGGGCGCTGCCGGGGATGCCGGAGCGCACGGTCATCATCGATGGGTTCTCGAAGAGTTTTGCGATGACCGGGTGGCGGCTGGGATACGGAGTTGCGCCCACGCACGTCGTGGATGCGATGGACCTGCTGGTGCTGAATACGTTCACGTGCGCGGCGGAGTTCACGCAGGTGGCGGCCATTGAGGCGCTGGCGGATTCTACGAACGCGGTGGAGGCGATGGTCGCGGAGTACCGGAAGCGCCGCGACCTGTTTGTCACCGGGCTGAACCGGGTTCCTGGGTTTCGATGCCAGTCGCCGGACGGCGCGTTTTACGCGTGGGTGAATATCGAGGACACGGAGCTTTCCGCGGAAGAGATGGCGAGGATACTTCTGGAAGAGGCGGGAGTGGCGGGAATCGCGGGGGCGGCATTTGGATCGGCCGGGAAGAACTACTTGCGCTTCTCGCTGGTTGGCGCGCGGAACTTGCTGGAAGAGGCGCTCGAGCGCATCGAGCGAGTCTCGGTGCGCTGGCGGGCGGCGGTTTCGCACTGAGCTGGGCAGGCATTTCTGCCTGTCTTTTAGTGATCATTGCACCAGAACAACAAGGACAGACAAGAATGTCCGTCCTACTGGAAGAAGAATGAAACATTTGATGCAGGCTGGATTTGTGCTCTTGGCTGGGCTGGCGGTGACAGCGACGGCGGCGGCGCAGGCAAAACCGCTGGCGGGCGGGGACGTCCCGAAGATCTACGAAAAGTTGCTGAAGCAGATCGATCAGATTCCGATCTATGACAATCACTCGCACGCGACGTTTCCCGACGATTCGGACATGGACGCGCAAGCGTCGCCACCGGACGAAAGCTCCGTGATGCGGTTGCGGGACACCAATCCTGAATTCGTAGCCGGTGCGAAGGCGCTCTTCGGTTATCCCTACGACGACTTCCAGCCGGAGCACGCGAAGTGGTTGATCGACAAGAAGAAAGCAGCGGAAAAGGATGGCGGAACCGCCTATTGGGATAGCGTTCTGGACAAACTGAACGTTGAGATCTGCCTTGCGAACCGCGTGGCGATGGCGCCGTATCTGGATCCGAAGCGTTTCCACTGGGTGTTTTTCGTCGATTCGTTTCTGTTTCCTCTGGACAATCACGATCAGACCGGAAAGAACCCGGATATGGGCGTCTTCATTCCGCTGCAGGAAAAGGTGCTGCAGCGGTACATGAAACAAGAAAACGTAAGCGGGCTGCCGGCGGATCTTGCGGGTTACGAAGCGTTCGTGCGGCAAACGCTGGCCGACAACCAGAAAAAGGGCGGCGTGGCCATGAAGTTCGAAGCCGCGTATTTCCGCAGCTTGTATTTCCGCGATCCACCGCGCGAGAAGGCCGAAGCGATCTACGCCAAATATCACGCTGGCGGGGTTGCGTCTGAAGAGGAATACCGCACGTTTCAGGACTACGTCTTCCGAGTGTTGATCGACCAAGCGGGTAAACTGAATCTACCGGTGCACTTTCACAGCGCGGTGGGCATCGGAGATTACTTCAGCTTGCGCAACGGAAACCCGCTGAATCTGGAGAATGTGTTGCGCGATCCGCGCTACGCCAAAACAAAGTTTGTGCTGATCCACGGCGGGTATCCTTACACGCTGGATATGATCTGGATGACGGCGGCAAAGAATGTCTACACGGATTCCTCGCTGATGGGGTACTACGTGTATCCGTCGGAACTGAAAAACATTTTGAAACAATGGATTTCGCTGTTTCCGGACAGGATGATGTTCGGATCGGATGCGTTTCCGTTCAACGATGCGGTCGGGGCGGAAGAGACGTTCTGGCTGGCGGCGCGTTCCGCGCGCACCGCGATTGCCGCGGCGGTGGCGGAGCTGGTTTCCGAAGGCGCATTTAGTGAAGAGAAGGCACTCGAGCTTGCGCGCATGTATTTGCACGACAACGCCGCGCGGCTCTATGGGGGAACGAAATGAGCACAGCCGCAAAGATGAAGTATGTGGCGTGGAACAAAGTCGAACGCGAACATTTGAACCCCTTGATCGACCGGGAGATGGTGGTGGGCGACAAGGTCATGCTGGCGCGGGTGCTGATGAAAAAGGGCGCGCACGTGCCACAGCACCACCATCACAACGAGCAGGTGACCTACATTCTGGAGGGCGCGCTGAAGTTCGCTATCGATGGGAAAGAAATCGTGGTGCGCGCGGGTGAGGTACTCTGCATACCGCCGCACATGCCGCATGAGGCGTGGGCGCTGGAGGACACCGTCGACCTGGACGTCTTCAACCCGCCGCGAGAAGACTGGCTAAACAAGACGGACGACTACCTGCGGCACGGCCGCTAGCGCGACCTTTTCAGGGCGCGCGGGTTCCAGCAAGGAAGGGGCAGTACCCACGTTCAGGTTGTTGAGGTGTGAAAGGGCGTAGACAAAAGTACCGAGTGTGTTTACCGTAGCGAGTGGCTAGCCCAGAGCTGAGATCGATCTCCAAGGGGAACTTCATGAAGAGGCTACTAGCGGCAACATTGTTTGTTCTGGGAATGGCACACGCCACGCTCGCACAGGATCAGGTGCAAATCTCCGAGGAATCGAATCGCAATGTGGCTGCAGATTTTGCGCAGACATCCGCGGCGAGCACGCCGACGATCCTGGTTGGGACTGGACCGGGACCTTTCGCGACTTCGGCGGGCAGGGACTTCGCAGGGTTATCGTTTTCAACGGCGCTTGCTGCACCAGCGTCTTTTGCAGGACCCGCTGCGGCGGCTTCCTTTGCACCTCTGGCCGCGCCGGCTCGATCCGTGCCGCTCACCGAGGCGTCGTCCGCTCCGCCTGAAACGTATGGCGCGGAGGGGCTGGAATATCGCATGGAGCTCTGCTTAGGCGCCGCGCTGGTGAGGTTTCGTTCCTCGGTGTACTCGGCAACTGCGCCGGGCTTCAGTACGTCTTTCGCCTATTTCCTGAAGGAGAAGATTGCGATTGAAGGCAGCGTGACCGGGGCGTTTGCGCCGGTCATTTTTGCAAACGAGCACGTGAAGTATCTGGGCTATGGAGCGGGACCCAAACTCATTTTGCAGCAGGCGCGATTGTCGCCGTGGGTTCACGCCATTATCGGTGGCGCTCACGTGGTTCCAAAGACCTCCCTGGGCGGTAAGAATGGGTTTTTGGTGCAGGTGGGGGGAGGGGTGGACTATCAGTTCGTTCCGCGCGTTGCTGTCAGGGCCGAAGTAGACTGGGTGAGGACCCAGTTATTCGGTCAATCGCAAAACAGCGGCCAGGCGATCGTGGGCCTGGTCCTGCACTTCTAGAGTCTCTAAGTTGTTGACTAGTAGATTCCATGAGTCGAGCCGTTTACCTTCAAGCTACCGCCTGCCGCAGATAACGTGTAGTCGTCGCCGCCCGCGCCGGTCCAGGTTTTCAGATTGAACACCCCACCGGGGGACACGCGATGTACGGAGATTCCCGTAATTCGGAGCGGGGTGCTCTTACGGCATACCTCCGGGGGTTTTGGGGCCTCGATGAAATAGGCAGGTCCCAAGCCTACGATCTTGGCTTGGCCATCAGGCTCAAGCAGCACCGCAGCGTTTTCCTCGACAGCGACGGACCGTACTTGCTGGGTCCAGCCATCCTGCAAGATGCGCGCGAGAAAGGTGACCAGGCGGCCCATACGGTCGCGTTTGGCGAAGTGCGTATCTGTGATTACGCCGGCGAGAAGGGGAATGCGCAGGAAATCGCGCGAAATGGTCACTTTGTTGCCATAAGGGTTGGCGAGAGCTTCCGAGGAATCAATCGTATCGATCATCGCTGCGAAAGAGAATTCACCCAGGACCGCGAGGCCGGCGCTGGAGCCACCGATGGGTCTGCCGGCCGCGATGTGGCGATTGATGGCGTTCTGGATCGGCGTGTCTTGCCAGAAACGCACGTAATTCGATTGGTCGCCGCCGGCGAGGAAAATGGTTTCAGCTTGCTCGATGATTTGAACCAACTTGGAATCCGCGGAGTCCTCACGGTTGCTGAAGACAATGGTCGCCACCGAATTCAACGGACAGGTAGCACGAATCTCTTCATTTACCCTTTTGACGTAGTCGTCCTCCGTGTCCGCGCGAAGAACTAGAAAGTCTCCACCGTTGGTTCGCTCGCAGAGAAATTTGAAGGCTGGGCCCTGCCGCGCTCCACCTCCCATGAGTGCATAGCCGGCACGCGGCGTAGCGGAGCTGTCGTCGACATTGCCGGTGCGAAAGTATTTCCATTTCGCGAGAGCTGTGGGAACCAGCGAACTCCAAACCAGAAAAGACGCAAGACAAACGAATGCGACTCGGAATGCGTTCATGAATTCTCCCGAAACAATGTGCGGCAAGTTCGTACTGGTTTTCCCCTCGTGGGTCAACAACGGAAAGCAAACCCACAAGTAAAGCCGCTGGGAAGCGATAATTCGCGGTTGACATCGCTTCGGGGGTCTTTCATACTCGCGCCGCTTGAACAAGCCTGCCGGGGGTGGCGGGTATGACGTTAACTGTGATTTGCCTTTCGAGCGCTCGTCTTCAACAGGTGAGCGCGTTGGTTGCCGCCGGTACCCTTGAATCCGGATTATAAGTTCCCCGCCGAACAACTCGACCGTTTTCTTTCAAGCAGAAAGTCGCTCACTCCGATCTGGCAGGCGTAGTCCGAATAGTTATTTGAGGCAATCGTCGGGAGGAGTTCATGAAGCTTCAAAAGATTGCGTTTCTTCTTGCTTTCCTGGTTGCGTCCTTCGCTCCGTCCGGGGCACGCGCGCAGACGTCACAAGGGCGTTTCAGCGGCCAAGTGATGGATTCCAGCGGCGCAGTGGTGGCCAATGCAACCGTAACCATCGAAAATCTGGGCACGCATGTGAAGCGTGTGTTGCAAACGAATTCGTCAGGGGAGTACGTTGCGCCCAATATCGATCCGGGATTCTATTCGCTTACCGTGGAAGCGAAAGGCTTCAGCAAAGTCGTGCGCCCGCGGATACAGGTGGAAGTGACCAACGATTTGAAAATCGATTTCGAACTAAAGCCAGGTTCGGTGAGCGAAACCGTGGAAGTGAAGGATGAGGCGCCGCTGACGGAATCCACCAACGACGTACTGAGCGGCGTGCTGTCGAACAAAGCGATTAACGAATTGCCGGTGCAAGGCCGCGATTTTCAAAATTTGCTGACGCTGCATCCGGGAGTGCAACGGACTCCCGGCGGGGGTTTCCATTCGACGTCGTCAAACGGAAACCGTTTAGACGACAACAACTACATCATTGACGGGGCAGACGACAACGACGCCTACTGGGGCGAGACGGTGGTCGGCGATGCCGGGGTACAGGGAACGCCGGCCAGTCTTCTCCCGCTCGACGCCATCACCGAATTCACCACCAGTGAGAATCCGCAGGCCGATTACGGCGCCAAACCCGGCGTGGTGGTAACGATTGGATTGAAATCCGGGACCGACAACCTGCACGGAACCGCCTACTATTTCCACCGCAATAGCGCCTTCGACGCCCGAAACTACTTCAATCCCAGCCCGGACCCGTTCTCCGCATTGTTGTTGCATCAGTTTGGCGCGTCGATCGGGGGCCCCATCCTGAAGGGCAAGTGGTTTTATTTTGCGAATTATGAGGGCGTGCGGGACAAAGTCGGAAATCCGTTTGCTGCGGCCAGCCCGGTTACCGTCTCCCTGGCTACGGCCGCTAATCCGGCCGGCGATCCCACGCGCAGCCTCGTCGATGCCCGCAACGCTGCG
>JBGOVR010000123.1:0-14117 GCA_041478205.1 Candidatus Acidiferrum sp. | reverse complement strand
CGTTAATTTTGCTCCAGTCGATCTGAGTGAAAACCACAAACCGGTCTGGATACGGTTTCACCATCTTGTCGAGCACACCCTGCAATTTGTCGCCCCACATCCCCGGGAGGATCACGATCTTCTTGAGGTTCGCGTGGTCCATTACCCGGATCACGTCGGCTGCGGGCACTTCTTGTCCATGGATTCCTCCGGCGTCGTTTACGTGGTTATGGACGTCAATAACGGCAAACCGCGCGCGCGGCACTTCGTGCGCAGCCAGGTGGGCCATCGAGTGCGGATCGAAATCCTTTAGCAGCAGCGTCATGCGCTTCTCGGCATCGGCATCTTGGCTGTACTTGATCTCTTGGCTGTGGGCCAGATGCATGCGTCCTGCAATCAGAAAGAGAACCAACACCACGCCACAGACAACCTGTCGAAGCGAAAACATCCTATTCCTCCATCAAATGGTCTATCCCGCCGCCGCCACCACTCGGAGAGTGTACCTTGAAAAGGTAAGAGACCGAAACAGAAAGTAGTAAAACGAAACTTACGCTTGATTCTCGGGAGCGTTCGTGACATTGTACGCGGCACAGACTTGCCCTTGGAGGGGTCCGATGGGAAATGGCTATCGCTCGATGTCCTTCGCTGTTTCATTCGTTTTAATCTTGCTTTTTAGCTCGTACGCCGTGCGTGCCGATGTGACTGGGTCGATCAGCGGTGTGGTGCGCGACCGGTCGCAGGGCGCCATCGCGGGCGTGCGCATCACCGTCACGAACACACAAAACAACTTCAGACAAGAAACCACGTCCGCTGCGGACGGCTCTTACCGGTTCCTCGCACTGCCGGCAGGGACCTACCAGCTTACGGCTACCAGCGCTGGATTCCAGGAATTCAACACAACCGATGTCGTAGTCAAGGTGAATGACCAACTGCAAATCGACATAACGCTGCAAGTTGGCAGCGTGACGGAGAAAGTCACTATTGCCGCTAATGCCGTGCAGGTACAAACAGAAAGCACGCAACTCGGCGACGTAATCGACTCGAAGAAGATGCTGGCTCTTCCTCTGAACGGACGCAGCTACATCGACCTTTTGGGCTTGCAGGCAGGCGTTGCGCCCGGCAGCGCCCAAACGATCCAACAGGACCGTCCGGTATCGGGCATTTTGAATTCGGGCAATGTCTCCGTGAACGGGCAGCGCGAAACGGCGAACGCATTCTTGGTGAACGGCGGAGATGTCAGTGAGGGTCGCAACCTCGGCGCAGGTTTGGTGCCCAATCTCGACTCGGTGGAGGAATTTCGCCTAATAACCAACAGCTTTGACGCCGAATATGGAAAATTCAGCGGCGCGGTTATGAACGCCATCACCAAGTCGGGCACCAACGGCTTTCACGGGGACGCCTTCGAGTTCCTGCGTAACGACAAGCTGGATGCCAAGAATTACTTTGCGCCTTCCAAGTCCGAGTTGCGGCGCAATCAGTTCGGTTATGCGGCGGGTGGGCCGATCTGGAAGAACAAGGTTTTCTGGTTCTCGGATTATCAAGGCACGAGGCAAGTGTCAGGTGCAGAAACTGGCCTTGTTTCGGTGCCGTCGGCTGACCAGCGTCTAGGCAACTTTGACCCTTCAGTCTTGACTGGCACTATCGATGGCCCTTACTGGGCGCAAGTGCTTTCGCAGCGGTTGGGTTACACCGTGGCGCAGGGCGAGCCATATAGCTTCGTCGGCTGCGGCAGCACGGATCCAGTGGCAGGCTGTGTTTTTCCCAATGGCATGATTCCGCAGGCGGCCTTTTCAAAGCCGGCCACCGCGCTCCTCGCATATATTCCGGCGCCGACGCTTCCAGGAGATACGAACAACTATTCGAATAACAGCCAGAAAGACGTCCCCAACGACAACAAATTCGGAGAACGAGTGGATTTCAACAATCAGAAGACGGGAAACTGGTCGTGGTATTACCATCTGGATAACTCAAACGTGCTAAGCGCACTGGCCGGCCCCTTCGCCACTGTGCCGGGTTTTCCAACGGGCACGCCTTCGCGGGCGCAAGAGTTCGTGATGAGCAACGCCAAGACTGTAGGAGCGACGGCAGTGAACGAAGCCCGGATAAGCTTCTTCCGGACCGCACTGAACAAGGACAATCCGGCTGGGAGTTTTGCGAGCCTGTCGTCGCTTGGTTTCGTAACCGGCGCCGGCACCCTCGGCATTGTCCCGCTGGCCGGATATAAAGAGTATGTGCCTCAGACGATCTTCGGCCAAATCGGCTTAAACATTGGCGTGCCCACGCTTAATACGTTCCAACCCAATACCACCTATATGGCTAGTGACGTATTTTCGAAGAGCCAGGGCAGACATACGTGGAAGTTGGGAGGGGAATTCCGCTACCTGCAAGTGAACGAACGTAACTTTGCCAACCCTAATGGGGGCTTCACATTCGATGGCACCGTGACGGGATCGGATGTTGCGGACTTCCTCCTCGGCGCCACCTCAACTACCAACGCGCCTTACACCCAGGCCGCCGAACAGTTCCTTGATTCGCGTACACGCTATGGTGGCGCCTTCGCCCAGGACACCTGGAAGGTGAAATCAAATCTTACGCTGAATCTGGGGTTGCGCTGGGAAGTGAGCATGCCGTGGTACGACACCCAAGGGAAGATTCAGACCTTCAATCCTGGGCAAACCTCTACGCTGTTTCCGCTCTCTCCCACAGGCCTGGTATTTCCGGGCGACCCTGGCATCCCCAAGACGCTCGCTCCCACGAAATACAACAACTTCGGCCCACGATTGGGACTGGCTTATTCACCGGGGTTTTCGGACGGAGTCCTAGGCAAAATATTTGGCGGCCCGGGCAAAACCAGCATCCGGGCGGCCTACGGTCTGTATTACACTTCGGTTGAGGACCTGAACCTGTTTTACGAGGTGGCGGATGCGCCGTTCGGCCTATATTGGACCTCACCCGTATCGGTCATGTTTGACGAGCCGTTCCGGATTCGGGCCACCGGGCAGTCCTTGGGACAGCGTTTTCCGTTCACCGCGCCGGTTCCGGGCGCCCCATCCAACAAGACATTGGACTTCTCCGTATATGAGCCGTTCAACTTCTTTCCGGGCTACGACACTCACAACAAGCTGCCTTACGCGGAGCACTTCAATCTCTCCATCCAGCGCGAACTAAGCAAATCAACGGTGCTCACGCTGGCTTACGTCGGGACCGAGGGGCACCGCCTCATCACCCAGCGGGACGCGAACCCCGGCTCCGCCGCTCTATGCCAGCAACTCACTGCGCAAGGGGCTATAGACGTGACCGCAGGAAACACCCTCGGCTGCGGACCCGGTAATGAGAACGATGTCTTCCAGCTTCCGACGGCTGCCGTTCCGTGTCAGACGCTTAGTCCGACGCCTCTCCCGGGGTGCGTTTACAGCACCAGGCAGCAGATCTTAACTCCAAATTTCTGCCCCGGCGGGGCGCAGGTGTGCTACGGCTCCAGCAACACCAATACGCTTACGAGCGCCAATTCGATCTACAACTCCGCGCAAATCACTGTAGAGCGCAAGGCCAGCGATTTTACGTTTTTGGCGGCGTATACCTTTGCCAGAGGCCTGGACGATTCTTCGGCCTTCAACGACTTGGTGAATTTCGCAAGTCCTAAGTTGAGCCGCGGTCTGTCGTCCAGCGACATCACGCATAATTTTGTGGTCAGTTACATTTGGTCCGTCCCGTTCGACCGGGCTTTCGGCAATGCGCCTAAGCGCTTGACCCGAGGCTGGCAGATTCAGGGGATCACGCGATTCTCGAGCGGGTTTCCTATCCAGATGAACCAGGCTGACGGTGATGCTTCGCTCTCCGGCAGTTCGGCCACGGATATGCCGAATCTCGTCGGCAAGGTCGTGACTGTGAATCCCCGCAAGTCGAATCCCGGTTGCCCTACTACCGACGGTACGGGATGTTACTTCCTGCCCGACGCATTCGCCGTTAACACCGATCTGGGCACTTTTGGCACCGCCAACCGACGCTTCTTTCACGGCCCTGGATTCAACAACACCGATTTTGGCATATCGAAGCGGACCGTAATTAAGGAGAATTACGCTTTCGATCTCCGTTTCGAATTTTTCAACATCTTCAACCACGCGCAATTTACTAATCCTGGCGGGAATATCACCGGTTCGAGCTTCGGAATCGTCACCAACGCGCGCGATCCGCGCATCGGGCAGGTGAGCGCGAAGTTCTACTGGTAACCTCTGGTCCGGTGCTTGCCACCGACCTTACGCAACGGCGGGCGGGGCTATTTCCAGCCTCGCCCGCAATTTTTCAGCGACGTGTACCGCTCTGGGCCATGATGCGTGGACGGATACTTGATTGACTCTGATAACCACTCTCGCCGACGAATCGTCCTTCCGCTGATGTTGAGCCTTCTCTTCTCAGCGCCTTTGTCTGCGCAGACTGCCGAGAGTTACCGTCAGCGGGCCGTCGAACTTTCTCGGACGAAATCGTGGGAGCAGGCTATCTCAAATTATCGCCAAGCACTGGCCCTTGAACCCAACGACGCTTCTACGCACTACAACTTGGCGCTCGCGCTGAAATACAAGGGTGATGCAAAACAGGCTGCGGAGGAATTTGAGGCCGCGCTGCGGCTCAAACCGAAGTGGGCCGACGCGCATTACGGGTTGGGTGCGACCTGGTACGAGCTCGGAGAGCAGGCCGCTGCGCTCGAGGAACTGGATACCGCCGTAAAACTGGACCCGGCAAATTCCGGGGCGCACCGCCTGCTGGCGCGTCTTTACTCACAACAGAATAATCCAGCGGCCGCCGCCGGCGAGCTGCGCCGCGCACTCACTTCGAAGCCCTCAGCCGAGATATATGTTGAGCTCGGACTGGCCGAAGCACAGCTCGGAAATCTGGATAGCGCCGCCGCCGAGTTTCGTCGCGCACTTCGGCTGAACCCGCAGTTTGCTCCGGCGCACTCGCTTTTGGGAGTCACACTGCGCCGCCAAGGCGATCACAGTGGCGCGCTGGCCCAGTTTCGCAAAGCTGTCGAAATCGATCCTAAGGATCCGGAGTCGCAATATAACCTTGGCATGGAGCTGAAAGCCGGCGGAGATTTGGCGGGAGCGATTGCGGCGTTTCAGCGGGCGATTGAACTGAAGCCTGATTTCGAGAAGGCGCATTACAACCTGGGTATCGCATTGCGCGCTCAGGGGAAGACCGCAGCCGCCCAAAAAGAACTCAATGAGATGAGCGCCCTGCACGAATTCCGCACCAGGCTGGCGCAATCGAAATATTTGATCCTGCAGGGCGTGGACGCGCTGAAACAGCAAAGACTCGACGATGCCCTGAAGTTCTTTCAGGACGCCGCCGAGCAAAGCCCCGAGCTGCCCACTAGCCATTACTATCTGGGCGTCACTTGGGAGCACAAGAACGACGCCGCACGCGCCCAGGCAGCCTACGAAAAAGCCCTCGAGCTGAAGCCGGACTACGCACAGGCCCATTCGAGCCTCGGATTGCTCTATTGGCGCCGGAAAGATCGTACGCACGCGCTCGAAGAGTTTCGCCAGGCGGTGATGTCCGATCCTGATTTGGCGGAGGCACACTACAATCTGGGCCTCGCGCTGGCACAGTTGGAGCATCTTGACGAAGCCACCCGTGAACTGAGTGAAGCCATCAGTCTCGATCCCAAGTACACCGACGCCCGGATACAACTGGGATTGGTCCTCAGCCAGAACAACGATCCGGCAGGCGCCGCCAACGTCTTTCGGGAACTCGTGCGCCGCGATCCGAATTTCGCCGAAGGCCACAACAATTTCGGGTTGGTGCTGTTACAGGCAGGCGACGCATCTACAGCGCAGGCGCAGTTTGACGAGGCTGTACGCCTCAAGCCTAGGTACGCGGAGGCTCACTACAATCTTGGGTTGGCTCTACATCAGGAAGGAAAGGAAGAGGAGGCGCGCGCGGAGTTTGCGAAAGCGTTCGAGATCGCCCCGGAGTTGCGAAACGCGCCCCACCCATAAACCATGAAATCCATCAGAAGCCTTTCACTGTTGCTCCTGACACCCGTAGTCGCCGTTGCGTGGCAGGTGTGCGAAGTTAAGTCCCCTACGGCCAGTTTCTCCATCCCGCACGTCGCGCAGGGGCCCGAGCTGAACACCGATCCGCATTCGGCGACCTGGTCGCACGCGGCATCCGCCTGGATCGTGAAAGACTGCACCCAGCAGATCGACTATCCCAAACTCAAAACTGAGGTCCGCGCGTTTTGGACTGACTCCGATCTGTATCTCCTGTTCGTCTCCCCGTATAACGAGCTGAATCTGTGGCTGCCCGCGGATAACAGCAAAGACCGCCTCAAACTCTGGGACCGCGATGTGGTGGAATTTTTTCTGGGCGACGATTGGACAAACATCAGGCACTACCGCGAGTTCGAGATTGCGCCAACAGGTGATTGGGTCGACTTGGCCATCGACCTGGATCGCGAGAGCTACGGCGCCGAGTGGAATTCCGGATGGCAGCGGCAGGGCCGGATCGATGAAGCGAACTACGTCTGGTACGCGGCAGCGCGCGTCCCGCTCAAGTCCGTCAGCGAACAGCCAGTAAAGGCCGGCACCAAATGGCGCGCCAACCTGTATCGCATCGATGGTCTCGGCGAAGACCCGCAGCGTCACTTCATGTGCTGGCAACCGACCTGTGTCGTTAACCGAGACCCAAACCACGTACCCGAACATTTTGGAACGTTGATCTTCGCTCAGTAAGACGCACCCGGAGGAAACCTATGTCTGTCTCGCAAGAATCGAGCCGTCGTGGATTCATGAAGATGTTAGCCGCCTCACCGTTGCTCGCACAGATTGCGGTTCACGATCTGTATGAAAGATCGTCCGGCGCCATCGGACTAGCTTCAAGTGAAAACGTCTATAGCCGGCTCGGCGTCAAGACCGTCATCAATTGCCGTGGAACGTGGACGTACTTGAGCGGATCGTTGCAGTTTCCGGAGGTCCGCGCCGCCCAAACCGAAGCTTCCCACTATTTTGTCAATATGGTCGAACTGCAACGCGCGGTGGGGCGACGGCTGGCAGAGTTGACGGGCGCTGAATCCGGCTTGATCACTACCGGAGCGGCCGGGGCGATGGCCGCCTCGACGGCTGCCTGCATGGCGGGTAGCGATCCCCAAAGAATTTGGCAATTACCGGACATCACCGGGATGAAGCACGAAGTCATCATGGTCGGAGGCCGAAGCGCATTCGATAACGCCATCCGGCTAACGGGGGCCAAGCTGGTTCTCGTCGAGACGCCGGAAGAAATCGCAAACGCCATCACTGCCAACACCGCCATGATTTACACCACGGACCTAGGCGACAAACTCGTCCGCGAGGTGGCGATCGCCAAAGAGCACAGCGTGCCGATGCTGCTGGATGACGCCGCTGGGATTCCACCCGCCGACAATTTAAAGCTGTACGCGCGCATGAAAATCGACTTGTACACATTTTCCGGAGGCAAGGGTTTGCAGGGACCTCAGTGCAGCGGCGTCTTGCTCGGACGAAAGGATTTGATCGACGCAGCCCTGCGCAACTCTGCCCCATGGGAAGGAGCGGTGTGCCGCCCCATGAAGGTCGGCAAGGAAGAAGTGATCGGATGCCTGACGGCCGTGGAAACGTGGCTCAAAATCGATCCCAAAAAGCTCTACAGCGAGTGGAACGCACGAGTGGATCGCATCGCCAAACTTGTGGAGACCGTGCCGGGCGTAAAGACGGAAACCTACGTGCCCGATGATGGGAATCGCTACCCCACTCTAAAGATTTCGTGGGACCAGCAGGCGTGGGGTTTCACCCTCGCCGACTGCGTTCAGAAATTGCGGGAAGGTGATCCAGTTATCGAAGTGCTCGGTGCCGACAATCCCAGTTTGGTGCCTGCGGTACGCGAAGGAATACAGAAACCCAACAGAAAGGAGCGGAAGGAGGTCGACCACATCGAGTTGGTTTCCATGACGATTCAACCCGGGGAAGAGATGATCGTCGGACAAAGGCTACGAGCAATTCTGGGCACGGCACGCAAAGGGAAACCAGCATGAGATCCATCTTCCTGCTCTTCGCGTGGCAACTGTGCTTCGCGGAAGGCGCGCAGGCTCAATTGAGACAAGTCCTGCCGAAGCAGGCACCGACTGCGAGTGATGCGTTAGGTTCCCCTGGAATCGACACGGGAGATTATGTGTACGTGTCCGGGCAGGGACCTCGCCGTCTGGACGGGAGCACTCCACCCAACTTTGCGGATCAGGTTCGCCAATCTCTCGAGAATGTAAGAACCGTAGTCGAAGCAGCGGGCCTGACGATGGATCACCTAGTTTATGTCCAGGTCTATCTCGAGGATATGAACCAGTACGGGGCCTTGGACAAAGCATTCGCCGACTTTTTCCCGAAGATGCCGCCGGCGCGTGGGGTCTTAGGCGTTGCCCGGCTCCCTGAACCTTCCGTGCAAATCACCGGTGTGGCTGTTCGCGATCTCAAAGGAAAGCAGCCTGTCGCGTTGCCCAATTTCAAGCCGAACAAAGCGTACTCTTCCGGAATGCTGACGCATGACAGGTTATTCGTGTCCACGATGCTAGGTAGCGACCCTGCAAACGGAAATGTGCCGCAGGATCCTGCCGCACAGGTTGATCTTGCTCTCGACCGCCTGAAGATGGTCGTGGAAGCCGCGGGCCTCACGCTCAGCAACATGGTCTTCGTGAACCCGTACCTGACTTCGGAAATCCCAACGCGAATCATGAATGAGCACTACGCCCGGCGCTTCGAATTCGGGAATACACCGGGGCGCGCCACCATCCAGGTGTCGAGTCTCCCCGAAGGCGCGCACATCGCGTATACGGGCGTGGCCGTCCGCGACCTGGCCCAACGGCGCGCAATACGTCCCAAGAATATGCCGCCAAGTCCCACCGCAAGTCCGTGTGTCTTCGCTGGCAACACCCTTTATTGTTCGGCGAAGAGCGGATTCATTCCGGGGCCCAATGGCGGCGTGTTCGCGGCAGGTACTTCGGATCAGGTTCGCCAGACGATGCGAAATCTCCTCGACAACTTGGAAGAGGCGGGCATGAAGTTCGATCAAGTTGTGTCGACAACAATTTACTTGGACGATTTATCGGAATTGGCGGCGTTTGGAAAAGTGTACCGGAAATATTTCGGCGGAATCTTGCCGGCACAGACGACGGTTCAGCAGATCCAGCTCGCCGAGCGAAAACCCGACGAAGAAGGGCATTACCCGGACTTGGAGCAGGTGTCCCTCATAGCTGTGCGCAGCCCGGCGAATCGCTGATTCGATGGCATCGCGATTGCAGCTTCGAATCCAAACACTCGCACCCAAATCCCGACGGTAGCAGCACGGCGTTCAAGGAAGCATTCTTCGGTTCTTCCTTAAACATCGCTTGGATCTTTTCAAAGGTGTTCCCATCGTGTTCTCTATAGTCTTAGCCCGGGATGAGCAGGTACGAGCCCTTCCACCCGACGTGACCGGTATTCTGCTTGACATCGATTTCGGAAGAACAGTCGAGGCCGCCCTGCAACTTCAACCCAAGACCGAGCGGGTCGCGGTTATGTCGGGTGCCTCGGAACGCGACGTTTGGTTAAAGAATCTGGCATTCCGGCAGTTGCAGAACTACCAAAACCGGGTGCAAATGGAATACTGGGAGGGATTGACGGTCGAAATCGCAAGAGCCCGGCCCGGGAACCTGCCGCTGCATACTGTCGTCTTTTGACCTAACCGAGTACGCGGACCAGACCGGTCGCGAGTATTACTCTCCTGGGTTTCTTGGGTGCGGTCGCGCCGTACTCGCGAGCCCCCATCTATTCCGTCTCCACAAGCGCGTTGGGGCAAGGTAGCGTTGGCGGGTGCGTGTACGATTCGCAAGAAGTTGCGACTAGAACTGCACGACTTGCCAAGGAAATCCTGCACGGGAGCACGCTTCCCCCATCCCCCCGTGGTTGCAGGAAACATTTACGTGTTCAACTGGCGTGAACTGCAGCACGAAGCTAGACGGACCAATCAGATAGCATTCCTACCACTGCCTTGGGCGCAGGAGGCCTCCGGTTCAAATCCGGACGCCCCGACCAATTGCTTCAACAACTTGTAAGCCGTCGGTTTCATCGGTCTCATTGCACCGTAGTGGAAATTGCAGTGACCCGCTGATTCTTTATCCGCCAGCTTTATCACGCTTCTGGCTTTGAAGTATCTTTCCTGCTGCCTCACGCTTGTGCCCCTCGGCTGGATGTCCATGTTCAGCCCCACAAACCAGCGGAACAGCAGGTTGTAAACAAGCCGCTCTATCAGCAGCCGCTCGGCGCGCACCGTGTACAGCACTTGCAGCAGCAGCGCCCGCAGCAGCTTCTCCGGCGATCAACGGCCGCCTGTTCGCCGAGTACGGTCGCGCAAACTCCGCTGACACTTCCCGCAACACCATGAGTGCAAAAAGAGCAGGGCGCCCCAAGTTCGGGCGCCCTGCAAACTCTCTTTGTGAGATGCCACTGCCGGACTAAATCGAGAACTCGCCGAACACCGCTACAGAAGCGTAGGAGGCGCCTGCTCGCTGAGCGAACAGAAGCCTCCTGGAGATCAAGAGCTTAGAACGAATACTTGAGCGACACCTGAAATTGCCGCGGGTTGAACATGACCCTGGGCGCGCAGAAGACTGGGTTCGGGAAGGGAGGGCCGGCCGCCGGGCAACTACCGATGAACGACAACGGGTCGGTCTGGATCTTCAGCGTGGCAGCATCTTTGTATCGAGTGGGCACCTGTCCGCCGCAGTAGTTGTAGGTGCCGTACACGGAAGTGACCTCATTGACGTTGGGGCGGTTGAAGGTGTTGAAAATGTCCAACGCCACGTCAATCCTCTGCTTCTCGCGGAACTTGAAATACTGCAAGACGCGGAGATCAACGGTCTGGAACTTGTCACCCCAGTAGGTATTGCGGGCGGAGCTTCCCACGCGATCGGTGACTGGGTTGGTGTCGCCATTGGCGTCGAATCCCACGAAGGAGGTAAAGGGACGCGCACCCTGGAGGGTAACGATGCCGCTGAGTTCGGTATTGCGCAGGAAAGTCTGTTTTGGACCAGAGGCGGTAAAGTTGGCGACAAAGCGGTGACGCACATCCTGGTTGGAGTTGCCGCGCTCAGCCGCCCTGTTGTAGAAATCCTGCGGCGTACTGACGAACGTGGTAAACGTCCCGTCATCCAGTGTCTTGGAGAAAGTGTAGTTGGCGTTAAGCCGGAAATACTGTCCGGCGTGCTGTGTGACGGAGAGCGTCGCGCCATGGTAAACGCTATTGCCGCTGTCGTCGGTATAGTAGAGCAAGCCAACGGGAATAAGAATGCCGCTGAAATTCTGCTTGCCAGCAGCAAATCCCGGCAGCGCGGGCGGCGCGGGAGCGCAGGTAAACAGTCCGGTGGTGGCGCCGCCCGGCGGGCAAACATTCAGGTTTTCCGCGCGGACCTGATGGTGCGCGGAAACGAAGAGATAGCCTGCGTTGACCACCAGCCCTTTTCCGATTTCGCGGTCGATCTCAAAGCTGCCCTGCTCGGAGTACGGAATCTTGCTCTTCGTTTCGACCGTACCGTTACCTACGGGGGAAAACGTCCCAGCCACCAGGTTGGTAATCATCTGAACCGGTTGATAGGTGCCGAACCGGATCAAGTTCGCGGCCGCATCCGCCGGTTCGATGCCAAAGGGTGTTCCCGGAATAAAGGGCAACTGGCTCAAGGAGTAGGTTCCATTTAGGCCGCCCTGTCGAACACCTGGCAGTGGCAATGTAGAGGCACAGGCAGGATCCAGGCAGAACGTTGTAGACCGCTGCGGGAAGGTCACAAACAAGAAGGAGAGGTTGTAACGGTCGTCGAAGATGCCGAAGCCGGCACGAATGACGGTGTGCTTGTCCGGCGAATAGGCAAGGCCCACCCGTGGCTGGAAGCCCTTGTAGTTGTCCTTGATTTGCTTCTCGAGGCCCTTCTCAAAATCCCAGCGCAGGCCGTAGTTCAAGGTAAGCTTGGAAGTGACGCGCCACTGATCCTGCGCGAAGAATCCGTAGTAGCTGTGAGTGATATCCGAGAAATAGTTCTTGGTCTGATCCGGCGGATATGCGTTCTGCCAGTTGGTATTGACCGCCGGCGGAATCGTGCCGTTGACCGTGGCGTTGTCACCCGGGCCGAGAGGAGAGGGCCAGAAGACGACCGGCGTGCCATTCTCAAAATCCGCAGGATTGGGACCGGGAGCAGCCGGGAAAGGTGATGGCGGGTTATTCAGGCCGGGATTGCCGTTGGGCGGCAGAGCCAGAGGACAGGGTCCCTCAGCAAAATTCGAAGTTAGGTAAGAGGATGCCGGGATACCCTTCAGCGAGCCAACATAATTGGCAAAGTCCACCAAGCAGTTGATGCCCGGCAACACGATACGCATGGGAGAGAACCCGGGCCAGATGATGTGATCGTTGACGTGGTTGTAGTCCACGCCGAACTTAGCCAGATGCGCGCCCTTGACCCAGTAGAGGGAGTCCGCAAACTGACCGCGACTCTCGTAGGTGGCGTCGAAGACGCCGAAGTTATGCCCCATGAGAAGAGAGTTGGGAAGGTCCAGATTAGGTTCGCCGGTGGCGCCTGGGAAGCTCGAATGGCGCCGCGCGTATTGCACGAGGGCAGTGTTTATGAGGCTAGGCTTGAGCTGCGAGGACAAGATGCCGACGAGGGACTGATCGCGCAAAAAGTTATTGTGGCCGCTGCTCGGCGCTCCGATACCGCCGCCGTCCAAGGTGTCGCCCACCAGCACGTTCAAGTTCCGGGCGTCCTCAATGTTATAGCGCAACGACAGGCGGTGGTTGTTATTGATCTGATGGTCGAGCTTCACGAGACCTTTGTCGGTATCCTGCGTTTTCAGGGTGTTGATGCTCTCGGGAGCGATTCCGAGTATTGCTTTGGCCGCGTTGATTAACGCCAGGTTGCTCGTCAACTCCGGGGATTGAACCGGGGCTTCGCCGCGCCGCTGGCCCTCGTAGTTCAAATAGAAGAACGTCTTGTCCTTCTTCAGGGGCCCGCCGAGCGTGCCGCCGAACTGATTTTGCCGCAATGTTTTGGTGACGGCAGGGGTTGAGGAAGTTGCGACGGGCTGGAGGAGAGCGCGCGCATTGAGCGCGCCGTTCTCAAAATAATCGTAAAGCGAGCCGTGCAGCTCGTTCGTCCCGGACTTGGTGATGATGTTGACGATGCCCCCCATGGCCCGGCCTTGCTCCGCTCCGAAGCTGTTGTTGACCACGCGAAATTCACTGACGGCCTCCTGGGAAGGCGTGCCGCGCTGCGAGCCGGTGGCGGTGTTGATGGTGTCCGCGCCGTCCACCGTTACCATGTTGCTCAGATCGCGCATACCGCCAAAGGAGATGCGCGTGACTTCCGCCTCGGTGATGGTGGACTGCAGGCTGGTGCGGCCGGTGGTAACTCCGGGCGTCAAGAGCGCGAAATCCGTGAACAGACGCCCACTGATTGGCAGGGACTGAATCTGGCTGGCGCTGATGACCGCGCTGACCTCGGTGCGCGTGGGCTCCACAGGTGCGGCCTCGGTGGTGACGGTCACCCGCTCCGCGCTAGCGGCGATCTTCACGGTGACGTCCAGGGTGGCAACCTGGCCTACCGACAGGGCGATGCCTGTCTGCGTCGACCTGGCGAAGCCAGTGGCTTCGGCTACCAGTTCGTACCGGCCAGGCGGCAAGTTGGGAAACACATAGAAGCCGCTCTCGTTGGACACAGCGGTATACGTGCGATTGGTCTCCGTTTCTCGCAGCGTGATGGAAGTCTTGGCCACGGAACCGCCGCTCTCGTCTTTCACCGATCCGTTCAGCTGGGCCGCGCTAGCGCCTACTTGCCCGGAGGCGCGCTGAGCGAGACATGCAACCATCACTATCGCCACCCACAGAATCAGCATCGAACGTAGTTTCATGGGCCTCTCCTCTTCTGGTCCGAATGTCTGCTCAAAAGCAGTTTCAATCGCTTTCAGCCTTGGTCCCACCCGCAAACGAGCGGGCACGCAAGAACTCGCCGTTCCTCAGGCCCTCGACGCTTTTTGAACGATGACGACAATCACGGACTGCCTGCACCCCGCGAAAACACAAATGCGAAGGATCGATAATTTCGTCGAGCATGG
>JBGOVR010000037.1:0-31936 GCA_041478205.1 Candidatus Acidiferrum sp. | reverse complement strand
TCTGATGATCGGCTTCTACCTGCCGAAAAAATTTGAGGCGCTGGCGGCCACGCCGGAATCCGGCCCCGTGGCGGTGAATGCCTGGGTGCGCATCGCGCCGGACGACACCATCACCATCGTCATCGACAAGTCGGAGATGGGTCAGGGCATCGTCACCTCGCTCGCCCAATTGCTCGCGGAAGAATTGGAACTCGACTGGAAAAAGATCAAGACGGAATTCGCTCCCGCCGCCCCGCAATATTTCAACCCGGTTTTTGGATTGCAGGGGACGGGAGGCAGCACCAGCATTCGCGCTTCTTGGGGCCCGTTGACGAAGGCGGGCGCCGCCGCGCGCGAAATGCTCGTCGCCGCCGCGGCGCAGCGCTGGAATGTGGATGCCTCCGCGTGCCGCGCCGAAAACGGCGGAGTCGTGCATGCCGCGACCAAGCGGCGCCTCGGCTACGGCTCGCTGGTGGTAGACGCCGCCAAGCTTCCCGTGCCGGCCAAGCCGGCGCTCAAAGATCCGAAGGATTACAAATTCATTGGCAAGCCGCTGAAGCGCCTCGACACGCCTTCCAAAGTGAACGGCAGCGCAGGCTTCGGCATCGACGTCCATTTGCCCAACATGCTGCACGCGTCGGTAGCGCGCTGTCCGGTTTTCGGCGGCAAAGTGAAAACGTTTGACGCCACAAAAGCCAAAGCCGTGCCCGGCGTCAAACAAGTGATCCAGGTTTCCACCGGCGTCGCCGTGGTGGCCACCGACACCTGGTCCGCGATGGAGGGCCGCCGCGCGCTGGAGATCACTTGGGACGAGGGCCCGAACGCTGCGAACACCACCGACGCCATCCGCAAGCTTTTCGCCGAACGAGCGCAGCAACCTGGCGCCATCGCGCGCAAAGAAGGCGACATCGAAGCTGGCCTCTCGGGCGCGGCGAAGAAAGTTGAAGCCGTTTACGAGGTTCCGTTTCTCGCGCACGCCACCATGGAGCCCATGAACTGCGCCGCGGACGTGCGTGCCGACGGCTGCGATATTTACGCGCCCACCCAGTTTCAAACTTTCGTGCAGAATACTGGCGCAAAAATTACGGGCCTGAAGCCGGAGCAGGTGCGCGTGCACACCACGTATCTCGGCGGCGGCTTTGGCCGCCGCGCGGAGCAGGACTTCATCACCGAAGCTGTCGAAGCCTCGAAAGCGGCAGGCGCGCCGGTGCAGGTGACTTGGTCGCGCGAAGACGACGTGCAGCACGATTACTATCGTCCAGCGGCCTACAACAAGCTCGAGGCCGGGATCGATGCCGATGGCTGGCCGGTCGCCTGGAAGAACCGCATCGTCAGCCCCTCGATCATGAATCGCTTTTTCCCCGGCTCGGTCAAGAACGGCCTCGACAACAGCTCCGTGGAGGGCGCGGCAAATTTGGCGTACGGGATTCCCAATCTGTTCGTCGACTACGTGCTCACCGAAGTCGGTGTGCCCGTGGGCTTCTGGAGATCGGTCGGCTGTTCGCACAACGGCTACATCACGGAATGCTTCGTCGACGAATTGGCAAAGGCCGGCGGCAAAGATCCGTTCGAATTCCGCCGCAAACTGCTGGCGAAAGCCCCGCGCCACCTGGGTGTGCTCGAACTCGCGGCGTCGAAAGCCAATTGGGGCACGCCGCTGCCTGCGGGACGCACGCGCGGCATCGCCGTTGTGGAATCGTTCGCGAGCTACGTCGCGGAGGTCGCCGAAGTCAGCGTGAACCGCAGCTCCGGCGAAGTAAAAGTGCATCGCGTGGTTTGCGCCGTCGATTGCGGCCGCCACGTGAACCCAGACACCATCGCCGCGCAGATGGAAGGTGCCATCGCCTATGGCCTGACCGCGGCGTTGAAAGGCAACATCACCATCAACAAGGGCGGCGTCGAACAAAGCAATTTCCACGATTACGAAATGCTCCGCATGAACGAGATGCCCAAGATCGAAGTGCACATCGTGCCAAGCAACGACCCACCCGGCGGCGTCGGCGAGCCGGGCACGCCGCCCATCGCTCCTGCAGTCTGCAACGCCATCTTCGCCATCACGGGCAAACCCATCCGCCGCCTGCCGATCCGCCCCGAAGATCTCGCCTAGCGCGGATTTTTTCTCCAACCGTGGCACAGGCATTCCTGCCTGTGCTCTTGCGATCTCAACCGAGCTACCGGCACCCAATCGATGACGGATTGCGCAAACGGATGGCTGAGTCTACCGTTCTTCGCCAAGGATCACTCCTGGCCTCAGGGCAAGCCCCCGTTGCAAAATGGCCTGTGCCCTTCGCGCCGATCGCCATCGGAATCATCTCTCTCGCCATCTGGCTCTATCTCGTGTTCGTCCACGGTAGCTTCTGGCGCCTGCGGTCGTTCGACGATGACTTGGCGCTACACGCCGCGCCCAACAAATGGCCAAGCATCGTCGCGATTGTCCCAGCCCGCAACGAAGCGGACACGATCGCTCAAACGCTAGCAGCCCTGCTTCAGCAGGATTATCCCGGCGAGTTTTCCATCATCGTGGTAGACGACCACAGCAAAGACGCCACCTCGCAGATGGCGCAGCGCACCGCGAGAGAGAAAGACGCAGAGTCGCGAGTAGAAATTCATCCCGCCTCCGCCCTCCCTGCCGGCTGGACCGGCAAATTGTGGGCGCTCAACGAAGGTGTAACCAAAGCCGCAGCGCATGCAGCCACATTTTATTGGTTCACCGACGCAGACATCGTGCACGCTCCCGGCACGCTCCAGCGCCTAGTCGCCCGCGCCGAGCAAAACAAGCTCGACCTCGCTTCCCTGATGGTCCTGCTTCAAGCGACAACCCTGCCGGAACGCGCCCTAATTCCGGCGTTCCTGTTCTTTTTCCTAAAGCTCTATCCCCCGCGCTGGACCGCCGATCCAAGCGCGAGCACCGCCGGAGCCGCAGGCGGCTGCATCTTGCTGCGCCGCAAATCTCTGGAGCGCCTCGGCGGCTTCCCGGCAATCCGCAACGAAGTAATCGATGATTGCGCATTGGCCAGCGCCGTGAAGCGCAGTGGCGGTCGAATCTGGATGGGTCTGACCCGCGCCAGCGTCAGCCTGCGCGCCTATCGCAGCTTCAGCGAGATTCGCGACATGATCGCCCGCACAGCCTTCACGCAGCTCCGCTACTCGACCCTGTTGCTCGCTGGCGCCTTGGCAGGCATGTTTTTGACCTATATCGCGCCCGTCGCGCTTCTTTTCGCGCATGATCCGGTGCCGCGAATTCTCGGCCTCGCCGCCTGGGTCCTGATGTCAACATCATTTCTGCCGGCCGTGCGCTTTTATCGCCTCTCACCCCTCTGGGCACCACTCCTACCGCTTACAGCGTTGTTCTATTCATACGCGACGTGGCTGTCAGCTGTACGTTACTGGCTTGGACGCGGTGGCCTATGGAAAGGCCGCGCTCAAGCCCACCGACCGATATGAAACGTCCGCTTTCGAAGACCGATGTGTCCCGTCCGTATTGAAGAATCTGGTAGGCCATATCCAAATTTGCTATAATGCTCGTGTTGGTGAGGTACAGGGCTGTATCCCTTGTTAGGGAATGGCACCGGAGGCCACCATGAGTGTTGTTCCGAACGCGGGTAACGGAAAAATCACCGTGCCCGAACTTCTGCAGCGGAAGTCCTTGGCTGCCGATTCCCCTTCACAGAAAATCATTTGTTTGACGGCGTACGACTATCCGACCGCGCGCCTAGTGGATGAAGCGGGCGTTGACGTCATTCTTGTCGGCGACTCGCTCGGCATGGTGGTGCTGGGCTATGACAGCACCTTGCCGGTGACGCTTGAGGAAATGCTGCATCACACGCGAGCGGTGCGGCGCGGGACGCGGCGCGCGCTGCTCGTGGCGGATATGCCGTACGGCAGCTACCACACCGATACCGCGGAATCGTTGCGCAATGCGGTGCGCTTCGTGAAGGAAGCTGGCGCGGAAGCGGTCAAGGTCGAGGGCGGCGAGCGGCGGCTGGAACTGATCTCGCGGCTGACGGAAGCCGAAATCCCGGTGATGGGACACATCGGCCTGACGCCGCAATCCGTGAATGCCCTCGGCGGCTACCGCGTGCAAGGCAAGACGACGGATGCCGCGGAGCAGTTGCTGCGCGACGCGCGCGCGGTGGAAGCCGCCGGCGCATTCGCAGTCGTCCTGGAAGCGGTGCCGCGCGAGCTTGCGGCACAAATCACGCGCGAGCTGCGCATTCCCACGATCGGCATCGGTGCGGGTCCCGACTGCGACGGGCAAATCCTCGTGGTTCACGATCTGCTTGGCCTCACATTCCAGCAGACGCCGAAATTCGCGCGGCAATATGCCAACGTCGGCGAAGTCATTTCCAACGCCGTGCGCGAATACTGCGAAGACGTGCGCAGCGGCGATTTTCCGTCGGACGCCGAGTCTTATCATTCCGGACAGACGGTGAAGGACCGGAAGCCGATCCACATCGCGTGCTGAATCGTTTGTTGCGAAACAAAAAATCCGTTCGCCAAGGTGCGTCATGACTCCCGATGAAATTCGCTCGTTGTACGACTACAATGCCTGGGCCAATCACCGCTCGCTGGATGCCGCTTCGGCGCTGACGGCGGAGCAATTCACCAAGCCTCTCGGATCCAGTTTTTCTTCGGTGCGCGATACCCTCGCGCATATTTATGGAGCGGAGTGGGTGTGGCTGGAGCGCTTTCAAGGGCGCTCGCCCTCTTCGTTGCCGGATACCACGCAGTTCGCGGATGTCGCGGGCCTGCAAGAGCGCTGGGCCGAGCACGAAACCCGGTTGCTGACTTTTGTCCGCGGGCTAAAGCAGAGCGATCTCGATCGCGTTCTGGAATATAAGACGCTGAAATTCGGCGTCTATCGCAACCCCTTGTGGGAATCCATGCAGCATCTCGTAAATCACGGTACCTACCATCGCGGCCAGGTGACCACGCTGCTTCGGCAACTCGGAGCGCAGCCCATCGCGACGGACCTGATGCACTTCTATCGCGAGCGCGCCACCGCAGCCGGCGCCTAGCTGCCGCGCCGCCCATCTCTCCGTGGACACAATTCGCACCATTGCCTGGATGAAGGAGCAGGCGCGGCAAGTGCGCGCCGAAAGCCGCATCATTGGCCTGGTGCCGACGATGGGCGCGTTGCATCGGGGACATCTGACCCTGGTCCAGCGCGCAAAAGAAAATTGCTCGCCGGTACTTGTTTCCATTTTCGTGAACCCCAAACAGTTTGGGCCGAACGAAGACTTCACGAAATATCCGCGCACCTTTGAAGCCGATGCGGAAAACCTTGCCGCTGCGGGCGTCGATTCGATTTTTATGCCGGACGCGGTGGAAATGTATCCGAACGGTTTCCGCACGTACGTCAGCGTCGAAGGATTGAGCGAGCGACTGGAAGGCCGCTCGCGACCGGGGCATTTTCGCGGCGTGTCCACGGTGGTAATGAAGCTGCTGGAAATCGTGCAGCCGCGCTTTGCTTATTTTGGAAGAAAGGATGCGCAACAAGTGCGCATCCTTTCGCAGATGGCGCGGGACTTGAATCTCGACACGGAGATTGTGGTTTGTCCGATTGTTCGCGAACCAGATGGTTTGGCGCTTTCTTCGCGCAACGCCTACCTCAGTGCGGACGAGCGCCGCGCCGCAGCAGTTCTCCACCGCGCGTTGGACGCGGTCCGCAAGGAACTCGCCGCGGGCGTACGCGACGCACTGCAATTGCAAACGGTGTTGCGTCGCGCGCTGGAAGCCGAGCCTCTCGCGGCGGTGGACTACGCCGAAATCGTGGACGCGGACACCTTTGAGCCCGTAACACGCGTTGCTCGTCCTTGCTATGCGCTTCTCGCCGTCTTCGTCGGCAAGACCCGGCTCATCGACAATCTTTTCATCGAGCCCGCAGCGCCCGGCGCCGACGACTTGCTCTTCCATTTGTAGCGTCCGCCGAAACGTAAATCGTTGCACGCTGCCGGATCCTTCTCACTTTTTTGCAGCCGCCGCTAGAACCTGGGCGGCGTGGCCTTTGGCCTTTACGCTGTCCCAGACCCCTTCCAGCTTGCCGTCCAGGCCGATTAGGAAGGTGCTGCGGACGATGCCCTCGAAGGACCTGCCCATGAATTTCTTCATGCGCCACACGCCGTAGGCTTGAAGCATCTTGTGCGTGGGATCGCTGAGGAGCGGGAAGTTGAGTTTCTGCTTTGCCTTGAAACTCGCGAGAGCTTTTTCCGGATCGCCACTGGCGCCGAGAATGGCCACATCCAGCTTGTCGAATTGCTTCTTTGCGTCACGAAACTCGGACGCTTCGATCGTTCAACCGGGTGTGTTGGCTTTTGGAAAGAAAAAGAGCAGCACGCGCTTGCCGCGGAAATCCGACAGCGACAGTTCGCCGCCCTCGTCTGTTTTGAGATGAAAGTCGGGAGCTTTGTCGCCAATTTTAAGCACGAAGCACCTCAGGAAGCGAGCAGCTTCCGCAGGATATCATTGACGGCCTGCGGATTGGCCTGGCCGCGCGTGGCACGCATGACCTGGCCAACGAAAAATTGGAAGACACCTTCGTTACCGGAACGGAATTTGGCGACGTTGTCGGGATTTTTCTCGATGACCTCGCGGGCGGCTTGCTCGATCGCTGAGGTGTCGTTGATCTGCGCGAGGCCTTCGGCGGCGACGATTTCTGCCGCGCCGCGGCGGGTCTCGAACATGGTGGCAAACACTTTCTTTCCGATCGATCCGGTGATGTGGCCGGATTCCACGAGCTTCACGAGCTCGGCGAGGGCGGTGGGTGAAACCGGGCTGGCGTTGATCTCTTTGCCGGAATCGTTCAAGCGGCGCAGAAGTTCAGTCTGCATCCAGTTTGCGGCGTTTTTTGCCGGCGCACCGGATTTGGCGACAGCCTCGAAGTAGGTGGCCAACGCTTGCGTACCGGTCAACACTTCGGCGTCGTATGGCGTGATGCCGTAGGAGCCGACAAAGCGCGAGCGTTTCGCTTCCGGCAACTCGGGCAGCGTGCGGTGAATTTCTTCGCGCCACGCGGTGCTGACGTGCACGGGGAGAAGGTCCGGCTCTGGGAAATAACGGTAGTCGTGGGCTTTTTCTTTCGAGCGCATCGATACCGTGTGGCCCTCAGCTTGGTTCCAGAGGCGCGTTTCCTGAGAAATGCGACCACCGCTTTCGAGGACGCCGATGTGGCGCTCGATTTCGTACTCGAGGGCCTTTTGCAGGTAGCGGAAAGAGTTCAGGTTTTTTACTTCGACCTTGGTGCCGAATTCCTTGGCTCCCCGCAAACGCACGCTCACGTTGGCGTCGCAGCGGAGCGAGCCTTCTTCCATGTTGCAGTCGCTGACGCCGGTGTAGAGCAGGATTTGGCGCAGTGTGGTCAGATACGCGTAGGCCTCTTCCGGCGTGCGAATATCCGGCTCGGAGACGATTTCGGAGAGCGGAGTGCCGCAGCGGTTGTAGTCGATGTAGGCCTTGTCGGCAGAATGCGCGAAGCCTTCGTGGAGATTCTTGGCGGCATCTTCTTCCACGTGAAGGCGAGTGATGCCAATGCGCTTCTTTGCGCCGCCATGGTCGATCTCGACCCAGCCGCCGGTGGCCAGCGGCAACTCGTATTGGGAGATTTGGTAGCCCTTGGGAAGGTCTGGATAGAAATAGTTTTTGCGGGCAAAGCGCGAGTGCTCGTGCACGGTGCAATTCAGGGCCAGCGAAGCGCGCGCGGCCATCTCGATGACGCGCTTGTTCAAGACCGGCAGAGTGCCGGGCAGCCCGAGACACACCGGGCAGACATTGGTGTTGGGCGCGTCGCCGAAGCGCGTCGAGCACGCGCAGAAGATCTTGGTGTTGGTCAGCAGTTGGGCGTGAACTTCCAGGCCGATGACGGGCTCGTATTTCGCGAGCACTTCGGGAGCGATAGCGGCCATGTCTTGTGCCGATTTCACCATAACGGAGCCAGGATTATAGCATCAGCCCACGGAGGCTTCGGGCAAGTTGCGCGGATTTGGAAAAATGAAAAGGGTAGGCCCTCGGTTGCCTCCATCGGTCACCGCGCGGACTCCAGCGTTTGCCGGCGGAGGGCGGGAAAGATGCGCTCGGCGAGGGCAAAACCGCCAAACAGGAGGGTGGCGTAGAGGGCATCGCCGGCGAGGGTGTTCCAGAACAGCGGCAAGCCGTTTACGTAGCAGGTTACGAGGCCCGCTGGCGTGAGCGGAAAGCTGCCGAGGAAGGCCCAGACGGCGAAGTTGGTGATGACGAAGAACTGAAGGGCGGCGAGAAGCGTGGCGCCACCGATGCGGGCGACGGTGCGGTTGTCTTCGAGAAAGCGGCCGATGAAGACGTTGAGGAGGAAGCTGGCGTAGACGATCGGTATGAGCTTGTGAAGGCCGATGAAGACGTCACCGGCAAACAAGGCCAGGAGGGGAAACAGAAACGCGAGGCGGCGATCCTTGACCATGGCGCCGGAAAAGAGGGCCATGGCGCCTATCGGGGCGAGATTCCACGGATGCGGGGCGATACGAAGGACCGCGGCGAGCACGACCATGGCGAGAATAACGACGGTGCGAACCACGACAGTTTCTTTGTCAGAGCTTTCGACGTTCATTGTAGGGCTTCCTCCTTTGGCAGTAAGTCGCAAAAAACAAATGAGTCTCGTTCGATGACTTCTCCGGTGCGAACCGGGATGGCCTGGTGAAAAATGGGGCCGTCGAAGACGAAAGTGTGAAACTCGCCGTTTTCGCCGCAGGGATCGACCAGCGGCGGCAGATCACGGTAAAACGACTCATCGAGCTCGCGTCCGGCGAAGCTGCGGTCGAGGACTTTTCCGTCCACGCAGACGGCGATGGAGCGAAAGCGCGAGGCATGAAAGTGGCGGATGAGCTCGCGGGTGTCGCGCTTCCAGATGGGGAATAGAGCGGTCATGCCAACGCGAGCAAGGTTTTTCTCGCGATAGGCGCGCAGGTCTTCGAGGAAGATGTCTCCGAAGGCGACGGTGCGGACGCCGCTCGCGTAGTGAACGCGGAGGGCTTCTTCCATGCGCGCTTCATAGATCGGATTGCCGCATTGCGGCGGAATGCGGACCTCGTGGAGCGGCAAGCCTATTGATCTTGCCTGCCGCAGCAGAAGTTCGCGGCGTACGCCGTGCATGCTGATGCGGTCGTATTCGTCGGTAACCGTGGTCAGAAGGGCGGTTACCTGGACATCGTTCCGCTGGAGCAGCGCGTGCAGCGCCATGGCGCTGTCTTTGCCGCCGCTCCAGCAGAAGAGGATGGGTTCGGGTGAGGTCATGAGTCCAAGTCAAAGAACTCCAAGTACCGACGATCATGCCGAGATGGGGCGCAGCATGCCGCGCCCCTACGGGGAAGAGGATGGGTTCGGGCGATGTCATGAGTTACCTCAACGCCGGGCCAAATTATCTTGAGGGAATGCGAAACTTGATTCCCGTTAGAAAATTCAGGTGCACGGCCGGAAAGCCCAAGGCTTCTTCATACTTCTGGTTCAAGAAGTTGTTGAGCCGTCCGTAGATCTGCACGCCGCCGGGGAGGTCGTAGGAAAATCCGGCATTCGCCAGCACGTAACCCTTGTTGCGAAAAAAACAAGGGAAGCCGAGAGAGCAGGCGAAGGTCCCATCGTTGGGCTCGACATCAAAAACGGCCCCACGGACAAACGCGTTGGTGTTGATCATGAGGCGCCGGTGCCGCCAGGTGATGTCGTAGGCGGCGGACTCCCGGGGCCGGCGAAGAAAGGGCTGGCGGCCCTGGAAGGGCGAATTCACCAGGGTGCTACCGTCGAGCGCCAGGATCGAGGAGTCCAGCCAGGTGTACTGGGCGGAAACCTCAAGGGAGCGAACGGGACGCAGCCGGAGACTGGTCTCCAAACCAAGGGCGCGAGAATTGGCGAGATTGGCGGAGGTGAAAGTACTGAGATCCTGGAGGTTGCCGCCCAGAACGACGATCTGATCCTTGTAGCGATTGTAGAAATAAGTGACGTCGAAAACGACGCGATCGTTCAGGAATCGCTGCTGGACTCCAGCGTCGAAGCTGATGCTTTTTTCGGGCTTGAGGCTGGGATTGTTGGTGAAGGCCAGATCGAATCCGTTGGGAGCGCGAATGCCGGTGCCGAAACTGCCGTGGAGCCGGGTCGCGCCGAGCCAGTTGGTGGCGTTCGATTCGCGAAGAGTGTAGGCGACGGTTATCCGTGGATTGACCTTGGTGACGGAAGCTTGCGGCAAGAAAGGCCGCCCACTGTTGGGATCCTCCGGGAGCGCATCGGTGCGAAGGTTATCGACACGAAGGCCGGTGGTCAGAATGAGGCGCTTTACCGGGCTCCAACGGTTCTCCGCAAAATAGGCATAGCTGGCGCGTGGAAGAACAAAGGGATGGGTGCTGGAATCAGTGATAAAGGTGTCTTGAATCTGTTCGCGATTGTACTCGAAACCATAAACGAAGGAATCCTTGGGCGAGACCGTGAACTCACCGTGCGTGCCGACAACCACACGCAGATTTTTCAAGAAGGAATCGCCGAAGGCGGAGTGAAACAAAGAGCGGTCCGGAGCCACGCTGACGGAAAAGACCTGGCGGAGCCGGGGGGTGAACTGCTCGGAGTAGCTGGCTTGATAGGCAAACAGGTTCTGTTTGTCGCGGGAGATGGTGTCTAGCCCAAAGAAGAGACGATCGGGGTCGGAGCCGTAGGGGCCCGGTGATCCGGTATCGTTGGCGTTGCCGAAGAAATGGAACATGAACTGGCGTTTAGGGGTGCGAGAATAGCCGAGGCTGAGGTACGAGCTCTGGTTCCTGTAGTTGTCATTTTGCACGACGCCGCCGGAATCGAGGCGCGAGAGATTAAACGCCCAACTGAAGCCGTGAGTGAGGCCGCTGCCGCCACCAGCAAACCTACGGGTCGTGAAACTGCCACCCTCCGCCAGGAATGAGAAATGCGGCGGCCCTTCGCCCCGCTCGCTGACGATGTTGATGACGCCGGCGACGGCGTTGGAACCGTAGAGCGCACTCTGCGGACCGCGGGCGACCTCGACGTGGTCCACGCCATCGACGCCCAGGGAAGCAAAGTCGAAGTCCCCTCCGAATTGGTTGACCTCGATCCCATCGATCATCACGAGGTTGTAATTGGAGTTGCCGCCTCGGATGAAGACACTGGTGGCGCCGCCATGGCGGCCAGTCTGGCTGACCTCGACCCCGGGAAGGCCTCGCAAGACCTCGTAAACGTTTTGCGCTCCCTGGTCTTCGATGTCCTGACGGGTGACGACGCTTACGGAAGAACCGACCTGGGTGGCGAGCGCTCCTCCGGGAGAAGCAGACACGACCACGTGCTCTTCCACCGCGCTGATCTGAAGGCGCAAGTCGACATTGCGATCTTCCCCGGGTGGTACCGCCACATCGGCAGAGGAAGTGGAAAAGCCCGAGAGATTCGCCACCAAGGTGTAGGTTCCGCCCAGCAAGCCGTCAAAGCGGTAGTGTCCGTCGGCGTCGGTGTCGCGATCTTCGACGGGTGTGAGTCCAGAAAGCAAATTGACGCGAACCCTGGAAACAACGCGTCCCTCGGGGTCAAAAACCTTTCCTTGAAGGCTCGCGCGATTCTGCCCGGCAGGATGGGTCTGGATGTTAGAGGATTGTGCCAGGGCGAGCTGTGAAGAAAAGCAAACTGCGAAAATAAAAAGAGCAAGAAAAGCCGTACGTAGAGAGGTCGTTTTCATTTTTCCTCCGCTCCCTCACGCGTGGGAGGTGAAGGCTGGCCTGGCGATGGAAAGAATCGCGCGGGCTGCGAACTTCGCCGGTCTCCTGGCTTGGCGGGAGTGTCGGCCCGTGTTGTGTCGGGGCCGATGCGGGGCCTTCCCACGACGGCGCCTGTATGGTTGAAACCAAGCGATTCGCCGCAGTGGCCTGCGCAGTATCTTTTCCGCCGTACAGTCGCGCGTCGGCGACGGCTTTGAACCGTCTTCCCGAGCACGAAGTTCGCGGTGGTTGTGAGGGGCGCGAGCGCCCGCTGTGGGTGACGATGTGCCGCGGTGAATGAGGCCCGCGGAAAAAGCTAAGAGTCTTTCCTCAGGGGCTAAAGCCCGTTAAGAGGAAGTTGTTTATGTCGGAGCTAAAGAGTTTGTGTGGCAACTACAAGTCGTGGCCATGAATTGTGTGATGCCAACCATCTCCTCACAACATGTTGTGGTCGCGACACGCAAAAACTAAGTACTCCGCTCCGACCCACAAGCCAAGTTGATGTTTCCGCAGGATATTGCGCTGCGGGGTTGGGGTGGACGAGAAACGAGCCTGCTACGTTCCAGGCAGCACACTGACGCGTGGACGCCCGGACGAACCGAGCTCCACGGAGAGTGGCGTTTGAAAAACTTGTTCGAGCAACTCGCGCTGGTAGACGCTGGCCGGCGGACCGACGCGAAGGCTCTTGCCGCGCTGGAGCAGGACAACCTGATCGGCGTACTCGGCGGCAAGGTTTAGCTCGTGGGTCACGACAACGACGGTGTAGCGGTTCGCTGCGGCGAGCCGCCGCAAGGCATCCAACAAATCGACCTGCGCGCCGATATCCAAGTGCAGCGTGGGCTCATCGAGCAGCAGAAGCAGAGGTTGCTGCGCTAGAGCGCGAGCGAGGATGACGCGCTGCTTTTCGCCGCCGGAGATTTGATCCATCCAGCGATCGCTGAGATGTTCGGCGCCGACCTGGGCCAGGGCGTTCTTGGCGATGGCCACGTCGTCGTCGGTTTCGAAACGCAGGGCGCGTCCGTAGGCGTGGCGGCCTTGCAAAACAAATTCCCAAGCGCGTGAAGGAAAGAGTAAGGGGCTCTCTTGCTGGACCATGGCGATGCGCTGAGCGCGAATTCGCGGAGTGAGCGAGTGGGTGACGAAACCGTTGAGGAGGACGCGGCCGGAAAGCGGCTCGAGGACGCCGGCAACCAACTTCAACAAAGTGGACTTGCCGCAGGCGTTGGGGCCGAGAATGGCGACGATCTCGCCGGGGCGGGCTTGAAAACTGTTGGCTTCAAGGGTGAAGAGTGGAGCCTGCGAAGGATTCGCGGAGTAGGCGTAGCTGACTTGCTCTACGCTTAGACGAATTTCAGTGCCGGAGCGCGAGGCATCGGCTGAGTTGTGCAGAGCGGCCGTTGTTTGCGTCGAACTGCTCATGCGAGTCTCCGCCGCAGGAGGTAGAGGAAGAGCGGCGCGCCAAAGAGAGCGGTCATGGCGCCAACGGGAAGCTCGGAGGGCGCGACGACGGTGCGCGCGAGGGTGTCCGCGATGACGACGGCGATGGCGCCGCCGAATGCGGCGGTGGGGATCAAGACGCGATGGTCGGAACCAAAAATGAAGCGCATGACGTGGGGCACGAGCAGACCCACGTAGCCGATGGCACCGCTGACGGAGACGGCGAGTCCGGTCAGGAGGGAGGCGGCGATATAAACGACCAAGCGCACGCGCGGCACGTCGACGCCGAGATGCATGGCTTCCTTTTCGCCGGAGAGAAGCAGATTTAGATCGGACGCGGTGGTGTAGATGGCTGCGGTGGCGAGAACGAAACCCACGCCGAGAACCCAGCGCAAACCTGGCTGCAGGGAACTGGAGAGGTCGCCCATGAGCCAGAAGACCATGCCGCGCAGGTCGCGGCCCGCGAGCGTAGTCATGAGAAACATAATGATGGCGGAGAGAAACGAGGCGGTGATGATTCCGACGAGGAGTAACATGTCGCTATCGATCTGGCCTTCGCGGCGTCCGAGAAAATAAACCGCGGTGATGGCGGCACCCGCACCGAGGAACGCGCCAAGCGGCGTGAATAGCGTGGCGAGCGCGGGTGAAAGGGCGAGGTGCGGCTCGGCGATGAGCGCGAGGACGGCGCCGAGAGCGGCTCCGCTGGAGACACCGAGAACGTAGGGATCCGCAAGCGGATTGCGGAGCAGCGCCTGAAAGCTGGTGCCCGCCACGGAGAGCGACGCGCCGACGACGACAGCGAGAAGGATGCGGGGGAGGCGGATGTCAATGACGATCATGCCGTAATCGCTGGAGAGAGCGCTAGTCTGGCGCAGCAGCACGTGGATGAGGTCGAGGCCGAGACCGTAGAGGGAGACGCGGACGGCGCCGAACTTCAGGGCGGCGATCATGACGGCGAAGAGAACAACGGCGAGAATGCCGCAGCGCAGGAGAAGACGCCCGAGGGTCAGCACGCGCATGCGGATTCCTCGATAACGGCGGGGGCTTCGGCGGCAAAGCGGGTTGAGGGAATAGCGGACGAAGTCGAGCCCGGAGGAGCGGCGTTTGGTTGGTCCGTTTTTTCCTTATCGCCTGGCTGTTTTTCAACGAACGCTTCGGGATGAAGCTGCTTCGCCAAGTCCTCAATCGCGGAAACGATGCGGGGCGCGGGCCGGTTCACCGCATCGCTGATCAGGGCATAACGGCGGTTACGCACGGCATCCAGAAGGCGCCATCCCGGAAGGCTTGTGAGGGCATCGAGGTCGGGCGGCGCGGCCTCCGAATGCGATTCCGCGAAAACCAGAAATTCGGGTTGCTGATGAACGACTTCTTCGAGACTTAGCTGCGGCCAACTTTGCGAGGAATCTATGACGGAAATGGCACCTGCGCGTTGAAGGGCATCGGCGATAAAAGTGTCCTTGCCGATGGAGATGAGGGGATCCCTCCACACGATGAATAAAACGCGGCGCGGGGGGAGGGGAGCGATCCGTTGTTGGGTTTCGGCCAGGCGGCGTTCCAGATCCTTGGCGAGTGTGCTGCCGGCCTCGGGCGCTCCCAGCACTTCTGCGAGCCGCTCAGTTGAAGAGATGATTTCCCCAACGGTGTGGGGATCGGTGCCGTAGGAAGGAATCCCGAGATCCTCGAGGGCGCGCACGGTTTCCATGCGATTCAGACTTGTGACAAGCACGAGATCAGGGCGGAGAGCCGCGATGGCTTCGAGGCTCGGATTGATGGCGCCGCCGACTTTGGGCTTTTGTTGTGCCTCGGGAGGAAAATCGCAGTAGTCGGTGTCGCCTACCAGACGATCCTGCAAACCAAGAGCGTAGATGGTCTCGGTCAGGCTTGGCGCGAGGGAGACGACGCGGTGCACGGGTTGCGGGATGCGAACGGTGCGGCCGGTCTCGTCTGTGATTTCCCGGTACGTTGGCGGGGCGGCGGGAATGGTGGCTGGAGCAGTCGGCGTGGTCTGAGCAGGCACCAGCGCGGGGGAAAAGAGTATGCTCGCCACGGCACACGCCAAGACTCTTAAGATGCGCGTGCTAAGAACTTGCTGCACGAATCTCCCCTGACGAGAGTTGAGGTTCGCCAACGAAAAAGCCCCATGCGAGTGGCGATGGGGCTCCCGATGGCGCTCTTTCTCGCGAAAAGCGCAATCCTCTGCGGCACGGGAGGGTGGCCTGGCTTACGGCTTTTCAGCCGATCACAGTGGCGGGACCGCGGCCGATTCGCACGGCCTTCCCCGCTTCCCTTGCCTGCAAATTGAAGTACGAGTGTATGTCGCACATTCGGGGGTGTCAATCCATGCGCGAAATTCTTCATTGCGCGCGGCTGGCGCTAGCGGTTTTTCCAGTTTGGTTTGCGCTTTTCGACCAAGGCGCGCAGGCCTTCCTGAGAATCCTCGAGACGGTAGAGTTCGTTGAGAAAAATACCCATCGACTGCTTCAGCCCTTCGCGCAGGGAGAGACCCATTCCTCCGAGAATCGCTTTCTTGGCCATGGTTAGCACTGGACCGGAATGCGCGGTGATGCGAGAAACGAGGTCGTCCACACTTTTTTCGAGTTGCGCTTCGGGGACTAGGCGATTCACCAAGCCGAGTTCGAGAGCGCGCTCCGCGCTAACTGCTTCTCCGGTCAAGATGATCTCGAGCGCGATTTTTGGGCCGACGAGAAAGGGCAGGATCGTCGAGGCCAGGGGAGGAAATACACCGATGGTAATTTCAGGCTGCGCGAAGCGGGCTTTCGGCGTGGCGATTACGAGGTCACCGAAGATGGCGAGCTCCGCGCCTCCACCGATGGCCGGGCCATTGACCACGCTGATGACTGGCTTGCCTACTTCGAGCATGGCGGCGAAGGCGGCATTGAATGCATCAAGCATCTGGAAGACGCGCTGCGAGGTATACTCGCCGATATCGGTGCCGCCGCAGAAGACTTTGCAGGCGGAGTCGAGAACGATGAGCTTTACATCGGCTTGGTTGCCGGCGAAAACGATGCCGTCCGCGATTTCGCGCAGCATGGCTTCGTTAAGCAGATTGTGGTCGGGGCGGTTGAGGGTAATGCGCGCGACGCTGTTGCCGATGCGGAACTTTACGGATTCGAATTGCTCCGGATTTCGCCGCGTTTGCTGCGTTGTGAATTCTTCGGCGTTGACGGGCTCAATCATGTTGGGCCTCCTGGAGATTCATCCGCAAGACGAACGGGTTGGGCCTGCAAATGGGGCCAAAATCGATGCTAGCACAGGGATCGTACGAGGCTTGGACGAGAAGGGCGTCGCGTGCGCAAATAGTTGGCGGCGGGTTGGCCGTGTTTTGTAGCGCTGCTTTTCTTGCGTTTGGAATGCGTGCACGTGTAATTGACTGGGCATCGCAGCCTGGGAAGGCAACGATTCGTGGCAACATCAAATGCCGCAGCCTTCACATGTATAACGTGAGCACAGACACTGCCACTGCCGTACGCCTCGCAAGCGCCATCGGTGACGAAGGGTTCCCGCCAGATTCGGCGTGGGAAACAGCACCGCCGATCCGTTTCAGCGCAGACTGGCAGGGCCAGAACGCCGATGATCAGCGCGAAACGGAGGTGCGGCTGTTGTGGACTTCCGAAACTCTGTATGTG
Organism: Candidatus Acidiferrum sp.; assembly: GCA_041478205.1. Taxonomy (GTDB): domain Bacteria; phylum Acidobacteriota; class Terriglobia; order Acidiferrales; family UBA7541; genus Acidiferrum. Next base: position 15,171 of record JBGOVR010000037.1, on the reverse strand, counting down.
CGATTCGGGGCGCGATATCGGAGCATCACCGTATTTCCGGACGCGGAATCCGACGGCCGTCGAGATCAGCTGTGGGATCGCGACGTTTGCGAGGCATTTCTTCAACCTGATCCGTCTGAGTTCCGACGCTACAAAGAATTCGAGGTGGCGCCAAATGGATTTTGGATTGATCTTGATATCGCGCCCGGCGAAAAACATGATTTGCGAAGCAAACTCCGCCGCCTTGTGGATATTGATGAAGAACATAAGCGGTGGCGTGCCGTGCTGGCGCTGCCGATGAAGAACCTAGTGCAGCACTTCGATCCATCCGCTGTGTGGCGGGTGAATTTCTATCGAGTGGAAGGTGCGGTAGAGCCGCGCTTTTACTCCGCCTGGCGACCAACACACACAGCCGAGCCGAATTTTCATGTGCCGGAAGCATTTGGGCGACTCGTCTTTGCCAAAGGACCCACGGACAGGTTCCAACAACAGTGAAATTGGGTTCAGAAGCGAACCACGGCCGCTGCTAAGGTACCGGGCTAGCGTCCGAACTGTTTTTTTCTTATGCTTCCGAAGTGTGGAAACCGCATCCGTGCCCGCGCCTAAAACTTCATAGTTCGGTTGTTCGAGTATTCGTTGCGCTGACCTCCCTTGCAGCGTTCGGTTTTGGTGCCCTGGCGCTGCGCGCTAGTCCTGCGCAGCAAGCATCGGCCCCGGATAGTGCTCCCGCAGTAACGAAGATTGAGCCGCCCAATTGGTGGATCGGGCTGACGCCGGAAGTGATGCTGCTGCTTTCCGGGCGCGGCCTTGAAGCTACGAAAGTGGAGTGCAATCTTTCGAGCCTGCTCGTGGAACGCACGCAGGCAAGCGCAGGCGGCAAATATCTGTTCGTGTGGCTGAAGTTCGGCTCGGATGCAAAATCAGGCACCGCCGTCTGCCGGATAACAACTCCAACGGGAGTGGCGTCGTTCGAATTGCCGCTGGCCGCGCGCAGCGAGACCATCCACAAATTTCAAGGGATCGCGCAGGACGACGTGATTTACCTGATCATGCCCGATCGTTTTGCGAATGGAGATCCCACAAATGACGAACCTGCGGAAGCGCCGGGCTCACACGATCGCGCAAAGCCGCGCGCCTATCACGGTGGCGATTTGCACGGCGTTCGCGATCATCTTTCGTACCTGAAAGATCTCGGCGTCACGACGCTTTGGCTGACACCCATCCTCAAGAATGGGGGCGCCCAGGATTATCACGGCTACGGCGCCGTGGACCTGTACGCCGTGGAGCCGCACCTGGGGACGCAGCAGGATTATCAGGAACTCGTAACCACGGCGCATCAGCGGCACATGAAAATTCTCTTTGATATCGTGCCCAACCACGTCGGTCCTCGCCATCCGTGGGTAACCAATCCGCCGCTGCCGGACTGGTTTCACGGCACGCTGCAACACCATACCAATTCATCGACGCCGCTGGCTGGATCGTTTTATGGAAGACCAGACAAACAAGTTGCCACTAACAATCCATTCGAAATCATCGCGGACCCACACGCTCCGCCACGCTTCTCACGCAACCTGACGGAAGGCTGGTTTTTCGGCGTCCTGCCGGACATGAACACGGAGAATCCGCTGGTAGCGCAATACCTGTTGCAGAACAGCATCTGGTGGGCGGAGTCGTCGGGTCTCGATGGCTACCGCATCGATACGTTTCCCTACGTCTCGCGGCAATTCTGGTCACGTTGGCACGCAGGTCTACGAAGGCTTTACCCTCGACTGACCACCATCGGAGAAGTGTTTCATCCCGATGCGAGCGTAGCTTCCTTTTTTGCAGGCGGGCAGCGGCGCCCCGATGGCATCGACACGGGCGTGACGACGGTGTTCGATTACCCGATGTATTTCACATTGCGCGATGTGCTGCTACACGGCGTGTCCGCGGGCCGCATCGCCGATGTGCTGCGGCACGATTCCCTGTACGTGCGCCCCGACGAGTTGGTCACGTTTTTTGGAAATCATGATGTTCCGCGCCTTGCCGGAGTGGAAGGGAGTTCTGTCGCGAAGGTGAAGTTGGCGTTCGGCCTGACGCTGACGTTACGTGGGATTCCCGAACTTTACTATGGTGATGAGATCGGCTTAACTGGTGGCGTTGACCCGGAGAATCGGCATGACTTTCCGGGTGGCTGGCCCGGAGATCCCCGGAATGCCTTCACCGAGGCAGGGCGAACGCAGGAACAGCAGGAGATATTTGCGTACGCACGGACGCTACTGCGCCTGCGCCGCGAACATCCGGCACTGGCGGGCGGACGGCTGTGGCACCTGGCGTCGGACGAATCGTCCTACGTTTTTATGCGTGAATCGGAAGAGGAACGCCTGCTGGTCGCATTCAATAATTCGTCGCAGGCTCGCGAGTTGCGCATCCCGCTGAATGACACGCCCGCACAGAATGCCCAGAGCGTGTCTCTGCTCTTCGGCGAAGCCAGAGCAAACTTCTCCGGAAGAGCAGTCCTCATCAACGCACCGGCTCAGTCGCTTTCGATCTTCGTGTTGAACTGAAATCTCAGAACGCCAGGTGAATGTTCCAGTTTTCCACTGCGTCCGGCACCGTAAGGATGACGGCGTGCGACCGGCCGTCGTAACGCCAATCGTGGATCACGTGGTCCCTGACGCGCACTTCTTTGGGTTCAGCGGCCGCTCCGAAAATTGTTACTTCCGTGGTGTTCCACCACGGTTGGAATGCGCGATTGACCGTACTGCTGGTGACGGTGATGGAAGCGGCTGATGCCTGGCACGAATAGTTCACGCGAAGAAACTCGCCCTTTTGATAGGCGAATGTGTGACCGTCATCCTCGTATAAGGAGCCCTCGCAGTCCTCTCCCGCATAGACCCGCAATTCGAGCGCTCCGTTTGGTTTTTCGCCGGTATTTTGCACTACAGGTTGCATGGGGATGATCGCGCCTGCGCGAACATACAGCGGCACTTCGTCGAGCGCCGGCCACAAAGTGATTTTGTCTTTGCTTGCGTGCTTCTGCGCCGTCCAGTAGTCATACCACTCGCCCGGCGGCAGATTTACTTCTTCTGCGTCGACCATTTCTGTCACGACGGGCGCCACGAAGAGATCCCGCCCGAAGAGAAAATCGCGGTTGTCTCCATAAAACTCCTCGGCCTGAGGGTACTCGAGAAAAAGGGGGCGCATGAACGGCAGACCCGTGCGTGTGGTTTCTTCGATGCTCGTGTAGAGATACGGCAAAAGCTGGTAGCGCAGCTCGATATAGCGGCGGCGAATCGCTTCGTGTTTTGGACCGTTCACCCAGGGTTCCTGGTCAGCAGTACCTTTTGCAGTGTGGTCGCGGTAGATTGGATTGAAGGCGCCGACTTCGAACCAGCGCGTCAGCAGATCCGCCGGTGGAGAGCCTGAAAAACCACCGATGTCGTCGCCGACCAGGGGATATCCCGAGATTCCCATGCTGAGCAACATTGGCGTGCTCATTGCGAGTTGATTCCAGATGCTAGTGTTGTCACCGGTCCAAGTCGCGGCGTAGCGCTGGGTGCCAGGGTACGCCGCGCGAGTAAGCACGAACGGGCGCTCGTCCCCTTGCAGCCTGCGCAAGCCTTCGTAAGTGGCGCGCGCGTTCTGCATTCCGTAGACGTTGTGTACAGCGCGGTGATCGAGGGTGGTGCCATCGTCGAGCCGGTGAACGGTATCGAGAGGCATCGTTTGATCGGCTCGCTTGAAGACCGACGGCTCGTTCATATCGTTCCAAAAGCCGGCCACGCCCATGCCAGCGAATTCCTTATACAGGGCGCCCCACCAATCGCGCACGCGGGAGAGCGTAAAATCGGGAAAGACGCTGTCGCCGGGCCAGACCGCGCCTACAAACACCAACCCATCGTGGTTCTTAACGAAGACGTCGTTTGCCATGCCGGAATCGTACGGCGCGTAGCCGTGGTCCGGATTCTTCTTGATGTGCAAGTCGGTGATCGCGATGGTGTGAAACCCCTGGGCACGCAGATCGGCGATCATTTGCTCGAAATGCGGAAAGTATTCGCGGTTAATCGTGAAGGGCGCGTAACCGTCCTGATAGTCGATGTCGAGATAGATGACGTCGGCGGGGATCTTCTTTTCTCGTAGCAGTCGCGCGATTTCTCGCACGCGCGTTTCCGGGTAGTAGCTATAGCGGCATTGCTGATAGCCGAGGCTCCAAAGCGGAGGCAGCGGCGAGTGGCCGACCATGGCGGTGTACTCTTCGACGACCTTCTTGGGTGCGGGGCCCGCGAAGAAATAATAATTCAGCTCGCCACCCTCCGCGCCGAACGAAAAGTAGTCGGGTGATTCCTTGCCGAAATCGAAGCTGCTGCGATAAGTATTGTCGAAGAAAACGCCGTAGGCAGTTCCTTTGCGGAGGCCGAGGAAGAACGGGATGGTCTTGTAGAGAGGATCAGTGGATTCGCCCCAACCGAAAGCATCCGTGTTCCACATTGTGAATGCGCGGTTGCGGCGGTTCATCGGGCCGGTCTTGTCGCCGAGGCCGTAGTAGTTTTCTTCGAGGGGCATCTTTTTCCAGATGCGGACTCGCTGGTTGTCCCAAGCCATTGGCAGAGTTGGCTCGTCGGCGAGCAGTACGTGTCCTGCCGCGTCAGCGAAGCTGATGAGCAGAGGTGATTTTTTAACGATGACGATGACACTTCCGGCCGTCATTCGAAGCTCATCCCTCGTGTCTTCTATTTTTACCGATGGAGGTTCCGGGGCTTCCATCACCGCCCACGAAGAATCCTTGGGAAAAGCGCCCTGGGGCGCAACGCGCACGCGAATCACGCCGTCGCGGAATACGGTGATGCGCACTTTCGCGCGCCCCGTGGACAGTTCCACGCCGTCTTTCAGTTTTTCAACGCGCTGCACCGCGCCTGCATGCTGCCAACCGTCTGCGGATGAGCAGGTGCACCAAGCGGCTCCGGCCAGCAGCACGAGAGCTGCGCGTCGTACGAGGCCTGCCATCGCAGTCTTGCCTGAAGGAGCAACCTCTTGTCTGTATTTCATATGTTTTTCCGAATCGCGGGGCATGTTTGGCGCACCGGACTCACGCGGTCAGCCATTCCTCAAAGAAGGCGGAGGCCTTAGCTCCCTCGATGCGGCGTCTAACGGCGTCCATCACGCGGCATCGCACGGCCTCTTCGCCGTAGAACGCCAGCCAATAGGGAAGATGCAAATCGATAGGCTCTCGCGTGACTTCGAGCTTGGGTTCGCGCAGCTTGAAGAAGCCTTGCTGAAAGATTACGCGCAGAACTTTGTCGCGGAGCGCGTTTTCCGCACGCGTGTCCGTGAGCGCGGATCGCAAGCGATTCCGCGTTTCGAGTGCAAGAAGCTGGGCGCTATCGGGGACGCCGGGGAATTCGAAAAGGTCCAGGGAGCCGTCCACGGCGTCGATCGCGAAGAAGCGCGTCTGGGCCACTCTGCCGATTTCATACCGCACGCGGTACAGAAGGAAGGGGACGTATGCGTCCGCGATCCGACGCAGCGGGCCGCTGCGCATGCGCCAGTAGAGCGTGCCGAGTCCGGCCGAAGTAAAGTTGCGTACCGCTTCCTCCTGCGAGACGTTCGGCTTCAGGCTGCAGATCGATTCCATTGTCAAGCTTTCGCCGAAAGGCGGCGGCGAGCCCTTCGGTTGCGCTCAGGACAATCCGCCGTACTCCAAACGGTTATCGGAAGTAGATCCATAGAGACAGCACCGTCACGAGCAACACGCAGGTGAAGGCAACGTTGATGGTGTGTTCCGTGCGCGTTTCCCTCTGGAGATGCGCAGGTTTCACGCTGAACGTATCGAGCTTTTCATCGACCGTGGCAAACGTGAGTCCCGCGATTTTTGTCCGCTCCGGCGCGGGAAAGAACATGCTCACGCTGATCAGCACCGCGGAACAGGCTACAAACATCACGATCGCGTAGTGCAGGAAGTTCATGCCTACAAGCCAGCGGATCGCGCCTGACTCGTAGTGTTGAGTCTTATCCAGCACTTCGAAGACGAAGCGCACCGTGCCGAGGACAAATCCGACGAGAAGCGAGCTGATCGCGCCCTGGCCGTTCAGCCGCGGCCAGAGAATGCCGAAGATGAAACACACCGCGATGGGCGGGCTGATATAGGCCTGCACGCTCTGCAGATAGATCCAGAGCTGGGCGCTGAGCAGGTGGATGAACGGGACCCACAGCAAACCGAGGAGGACCATAACTCCGGTCGCGATTCGCCCGAAGGTCACGAGCTGCATTTCGTTGGCGTTTGGCCGAAGCTTTTTATAGAAATCGAGGGTCACCATCGTCGACGCGGAATTGAAGACCGAGCTCATCGCGCCCATCAGGGCGGCAAGCAGCGCCGCGATCATCAGCCCAACGAAGCCGGTGGGAAGAAGATTCACTACGATGGTGGGGAAGGCGATGTCGCCGTCAGTCACTTTGCCGTTGACGATGGTGAAGAGCTGCGGATACAACGCGAAGGCGATCAAGCCGGGAATGACCAGAAGGAACACGGGAAGAATCTTCAGGAAGCCGGCAAAAATGGTGCCCGCTTTGGCGTGGCCCTCGTCTCTTGCAGAAAGCACGCGCTGGACGATCACTTGGTCGGTGCACCAATACCAGATGCCGAGAATCGGCGCGCCGAAGAAAATACCCGTCCAAGGAAACTCGGGGTCCGTGGCCGGTTTCACCATGTGCAGGTAGCTGGCAGGAACCGCGGCGCGCAACCCGGCAAAGCCACCGACTTTGTCCAAGCCGATCACGGTCAACGCAATCGCGCCGGCAAGCAAGATCAAAGTCTGCACGAGATCGGTGTAAATCACCGCGGCCAGACCCCCCGCAACCGTGTAGATGCCCGTCGCGACAACCAGAATGATCGCCGCGGTCCACTGATTCCAGCCGACCACGCGTTCCAGCACGATGGCGGCAGCATACAAGTGCACGGAGATTTTCGTGAAAATATACGCGATGATCGAGATCGATGCCAAGTAGGTCGCGCAGTTGCGGTTGAATCGTCGCTCGAGGAACTCCGGCATGGTAAAGACATTCGACCGCAGGTAAAACGGCACAAACACCCAGCCGAGCAGCAGCAGGATCAGGGAGGCCTCCCATTCGAAGTTCCCTGCGGCCAAACCCGACGTTGCGCCCGAGCCCGCGAGCCCTATGAAGTGTTCGGTCGAGATATTTGAAACGAAAAGGGACGCGCCGATGGCAAACCAGCCGATGTTGCGGCTAGCAAGAAAATAGTCCTCGGAAGTCCTCTCCTTCTTCGAGAAATAGAAGCCGATGCCGAACACGATGGCGAAGTAGATCCCGATAATTGCGAGATCCACGGCTGCGAGCGTCCGATGCGTAACCGCAACCCCCGATGCAAAGAGCATCCATGCCTCCTGGGCGTCCACTGGCAACTGCCACAACCGGATTCCCTGTTTTGCAAACTACCGTGGCGTGCGCGCTATGCGCTCGCGGCTGCCCCTGCCGTCACGGAAGTGGTTCCCGTGCTGATAACGACGTACCACGAATTGCGCGGAAAAGTTGTGCGGGCGAAGTCTATAACAGGGTCACAGAAGGCTCAATGGGCGTTTGGCGATGCTGATGGCCTGGCCCCACCGTCCCAAGAGGCACGCGCCACGTTCACGGCAATTTCGGCTTTGCCAGCAGCGACAAATCAAGGTAAAAAGGCAATGGAGGAAATATGACCAAGGTGATTACCCTAGTGATGTCTTGTCTGCTTTTGTGCGCGGCCGCGCTCATGGCCGGCGAGAAGACCATCTTTGATTTCACGCTAAATACCATCGACGGGCAGTCGGCGCCTTTAGCCGGCTATAAGGGCAAGGTCGTGATGCTTGTGAATGTCGCCAGCCGGTGTGGCTACACGCCTCAGTACACTGCTCTTGAGTCGATCTACGAAAAATATAAGGACCGGGGCTTCGTGATCATCGGCATCCCGGCGAACAACTTCGGTGCTCAGGAGCCCGGCACGAATCAGGAGATTAAGACCTTCTGTTCAAGCAAATACAACGTGACGTTCCCGATGATGGCAAAAGTTTCCGTGAAGGGCGGCGACAAGACGCCGCTTTATCAATTTCTGACGGATAAGGCGGCCAGTCCGAAAACCGGTGGCGAGATTCAGTGGAATTTCACCAAATTCCTGGTGGGACCCGACGGGCAAGTCATCACGCGCTTCGAGTCTGCGGTCACTCCGGATTCACCCGAAGTCACTGCTGCGATCGAAAAGGCGCTCGCTTCACTGAAACACTAGGGCATTCCGCGCATTGCACTTGTGGCGCGGTGAGGCTGAAATCGCTGCCCCACAACTGCAGTTTGACGTCATCAGCTTCACAAAATGCCTATTCTTTCCGTCCAGAACGTAACCAAGGATTATTTAACAGACGGCCAACGCGTTCGGGCACTTGATGACCTTTCGCTCGAGGTATCGCGAGGGGAATTCGTCGCGCTCGTGGGCCGAAGTGGCTGCGGGAAGTCCACGCTGTTAAATCTTGCCGGCGCGATGGACTTTCCGACTTCGGGCCATGTGCTTCTGGACGGAGTCTCAACCTCTTCTATGAAGGATGCGGGTCTCACTCAGCTTCGGCGAGAGAAAATCGGCTTCATTTTTCAGTCGTTTCAACTGCTGCATACGCTGACTGTTTTCGAAAACGTCGAGTTGCCCTTGCTGCTTGCAGGAAAGCAGAATGCGCGCGCTACGGCTCGCGAGAGTCTTATCTGGGTCGAGCTAGAAGGTCTCGGTGAACGCTATCCCCATCAACTGTCTGGCGGTCAAATGCAGCGGGTGGCCATCGCACGCGCACTCATTCATCGTCCCAGCATCCTGCTCGCCGACGAGCCCACTGGCAATCTCGATACGTCGACGGGAAATGTCATTCTCGAATTATTGAGGCGCCTCACCCGCGAGCAAAATACCGCGACGATAATAGCGACGCACAGTGGGGAAGCCGCCACGCTGGCGGATGCCGTTGTGCGGTTACGAGACGGAAAAATCGAAGACATCAGTCGACGCTGAAATGTCACGCCTTCTCCTCTTCTACCGGTTAATCGTTCGTCCGCTGTTTCGCGAACCCGTGCGCACGGCGCTGACGGTTCTGGCCATCGCATTGGGCGTGGCTGTAGTACTGGCAATAAATCTTGCGGGCACGGCGGCAACGGGTTCCTTCCGCTCGTCGATGGAGACGCTGGCTGGTGACTACGATCTCGAAATCAATGCAGCGGGCGGCGTACCGGAGAGCGAGGTAGGAGCACTCGCAGCGCTGCCGTACCCGGTGCGCGTTTCTCCGCGTATGGAGGACTACGCCGTCATCGCAGACACCCAGCAGACCCTTCCTCTCTTGGGCCTCGATCTCATCGCGGAGAGCAGGAGCCGCGCGGACACGCCTTCCGACGTCAACATTGACCAGCCTGAAAATGCGTTGAGGTACCTGGGTGACTACGACAGCGTCTGGGTTGGCGAGAGCCTCGGGCGGAAGCCAGGCGATCGCATCTCGCTACTGATCAACGATCAAGTCCATGCGTACACGGTTCGAGGCGTGTATCCAGACTCGAATGGAAACGCATCCGCCGTCGTGATGGATCTTGCGGCCGCGCAGGCCGTGCTCCATAAATTTGGCCGGGTAGATCGGATCCTCGCAAAAGTTCCTCAAACGCCCGAGCTGGAAGAATGGCAGCGGCGCTTCAAAGAGAAACTTCCAGCAGGCGTGGAAGTACGTTCCGCAGGTACGGGTACAGACGAAAATCGCCGCATGTTGGGGGCGTTTCGCTGGAACCTGCGATTGCTCAGCTATATCGCTCTGGTTGTCGGTGCGTTCTTGATCTACAACACGATTTCTGTCTCCGTGGTGCGCCGGCGAGTAGAGATTGGAATCGTTCGCGCTCTCGGTGCGAGCCGCCGTTCCATTCTGGCGGCGTTCGTGGGTGAAGCCGCCTGCTTCGGCTTCGTCGGTGCGCTGATCGGGCTGCCGCTCGGCCGGGTGATGGCCAGTGGCGCCGTGAAATTGATGGCAGCCACCGTGGAATCGCTGTACGTCAGCAGCCGGCCCGGTCCGATCGAGTTGAATTCCGCGTCAGTATTGCTTGCGATGGCCGTCGGAACCGGTGTCGCCATTGCGTCCGCTTATTCTCCCGCGCGCGAAGCGTCCCTGGTGTCGCCCGTCGAGGCCATGGCCCGTGGCCAGCGGGAATACAGTACGCGCGTTCACAAAACGCGCGACCTCGTTTGCGCTCTTTTCTTAGGACTGGGTGCGGCGATGGCTTCCCTAGCTCCCGCCGTTGCCGGTAAACCTTTGTTTGGTTACCTCGCGACCCTCCTTTTGATCATGGCCTCCGCTTTGGCCATTCCTGCTTTGGTTGAGGGGGTCACTCGTTTTTCTTCGCGTCCGCTCGGAAGGATACTCGGCGTGGAAGCCTTGCTCGCATCGCGAAGCCTGTCGGCCTCGCTGCGCCGCACTTCCGTCCTCGTGGGAGCGCTCTCGACGGCCATCGCCATGATGACCTCGGTCGGCATTATGGTTGGAAGCTTTCGACAAACCGTTCTTCTGTGGATGGGCGACCAATTGCCCGCGGATCTCTATCTTCGTCCCGCAGGAAATGCTGCCGCTGACCGCCATCCGATGATTTCTCTCGACCTGGTAGCAAAGATCGCCCGATTGCCAGGTGTTGCGGCGATAGACCGGCTGCGCGCCTATGAAATCAGCTTTGACGGGATGCCGGCGACGCTGGGTTCTGTCGAGCTGAGCGTCCACCGCTCGTACCACAAAGCTGATTTCCTTTCAGGGCGATCGACAAACGAGGTTCTCGCCGAGCTTCGCGATAGCAATGCCGTGATCGTCAGCGAGCCATTCGCGAACAAACATCACGTGCGCGCGGGTGATTCCATCGCCTTGCCGCTGGGCGAAGCGCGGCCATCCTTCCGTATCGTGGAGGTCTACTACGACTATAGGAGCGAGCGCGGCAGTATCTTGATGGACCGCAATACCATGTTGCGGTACTTACCCGATCCGGCTCCCTCAAATTTGGCGATTTATGTTGCACCGGAAGCACGTCTCGAAACCGTCCGGGCGGAGATTGAACAGGCTGCCGCGGGACATCGCGTTTTCATCTTTTCGAATCGTGACCTGAGGGGCGAAGCTTTGCGGATCTTCGACCGCACCTTTGCCATTACGTACGCGTTGGAAGCGGTCGCCGTGATCATCGCCGTGATGGGTGTCGCGGGCGCGCTTCTCGCGCTGGTCATCGATCGCCGCCGCGAGCTCGGATTGCTTCGTTTCCTGGGCGCAGCATCGGGGCAAGTCCGCAAGCTGATCGTGGTCGAGGCGGGACTGCTTGGCCTGCTCGCCACGTTGGCAGGCGTGGCGCTGGGTTTTGCGCTGTCTCTGATTCTCATCTTTGTGATCAACAAACAATCCTTCGGCTGGACCATACGCTTTCACTGGCCCGTTGCGGTGCTGCTCGGGGCTTTGATGGTGGTGTACGTGGCCACAGTTCTAGCTGGTTTGTATCCCGCGAGCGTAGCCGTGCGCCTCAATCCGATTGAGGTCGTCCATGAAGAGTAGGTTGGCTTGTCTCGCCGTTGTGCTGTTCGTTCTACCGCAACTGGCTGCGCAGTACCGGACGGCCCTGCCCGGCTATCACTACGAATTCCCCCGCGATCATTTCAATCATCCCGACTTCCAGACCGAATGGTGGTACTACACCGGTAACCTGAAATCAGCCGACGGCCAGCGCTTTGGATTCGAGCTGACATTTTTTCGCCAGGCGGTCAATCGCGACCCGGCAAAGACAGCCACTTGGGATGTGCGCGATCTGTATCTCGCGCACCTGGCTTTGAGCGATCTCGACGGGAACCGCTTCTACCACACGGAACGCACCAATCGCGCAGGGCCGGGTATCGCGGGAATCAGCGAAGTGGAACGCCGCATCTGGAACGGCAATTGGCAGATCCAATGGCAAGGCAACGAACAGAAACTGCAAGCGATCGACGACCACTTTGAACTTCACTTTACGTTGCGCTCCGAGAAGTCGCCCGTCATTAATGGCGAAAACGGCGTCAGCCAAAAAGCAAAAGGGTCTGGCCACGCGTCACACTATATTTCCCTGACGCGACTCGTCACAAAGGGTCAAATCGAGCTCGCGGGCCGCAATTTCGACGTTACGGGACTCGCCTGGATGGATCACGAATTTTTCACTCATCAACTCGAACCCGAGCAAGTGGGCTGGGACTGGCTTAGCTTGCAGCTTGAAGATAAGACCGAGCTAATGCTGTTTCACATTCGCCGGAAAGATGGTTCGATTGACCCGTATTCAGCGGGGACATTCGTCGATGCAGAGGGAAAGAACACCCATTTGCGAGCAGGTGAATTCGCGCTCAAGCCTGTGGGCGACACTTGGACGAGTCCTGTCACCCACGCGGTCTATTTCATTCACTGGAAAGTCTCGGTTCCGAGGCTCGGTATCGAACTAGAAGTGACAACTCCGCTCCGGTCACAGGAACTCACGGGCAACACGAAACTCACGCCCAGCTATTGGGAAGGCGCCATCACCCTTGCCGGGCGCCGAGACCGCTCGCCCCTGGGCGGAACTGGTTACCTTGAAATGACTGGCTACGATCAACCATTTGAGATTGCACGGTGACTGGATGACACGGAGCTCCTCGAAGCAGTACGCAAATAAAACCGAAACGCCAATCCCGGGTGCAGCGCGCTGCATTAGTCGTCCGCTTTTGTCGTCGATGACGCCGCATCGGCAGCTCCAGATAGAGTTTCCCAACCGCGCCGGGAGAGACTCCAATAAATGAGGTATCCCGAGATTGCGGCGCCAGCAAACAAAACGAAGCCGGCTAGCCATGCCTGTAGCACCAGCTCTCCGATTCCAAACATGCAGCAATACACCAGAGTACAGCCCATGACCCAATCGAGTGCGTTGGCCGCGAAATCCCGAACCGGTTTGATTTCCGGCGCTTGGAGCGCAATTCGCTTCCAGCCGTGGACGGTTGGCTGAACCCGCCTGTAAAATTTGAGCAATCTCTCGTCTGATTCCGGCTGCGTAAGTAACGTCGTGACGAGCCACACAATCGTGGTAGCGGCCGTGGTGATCATTGCGGTCTTCGCAAACACGACCGAGCTGTTCCCTGCAAACGCTACTCGCTGAAGCGACATGGATACGACAAACGCCGCAACCATCGAGGAGATTTCACTCCACGCATTGATGCGCCACCAATACCACCGCAGCATCAATACGCCCCCAGTGCCCGCGCCCATTCCGAGGAGGAGTTGCCAAGCGGATTGGATCGACGTAATGTGCGCCGCTGTATAACCGCTCAAGATCACCAAAAGTACGATAAAAAGCTTGCTGGCCAGCACGTAGTGCTTATCGCTGCCTCGGCGCACCACAAAACGCCGGTAAAAATCGTTGATGAGGTATGACGTGCCCCAATTCAATTGAGTCCCTACCGTAGACATGAAAGCTGCTAAGAACGCCGCAACCATCAATCCGCGCAACGCTGGTGGCAGAAAATCCCGCAGCACCATCACGTAGCCCTTTTCCGGCTCCGCCGCGAACTCAGCACTCGGATGCAATCCTCCATGAGGCGAATAGACCGCCACGGCTACAAGGCCAGTGACGATCCAGGGCCACGAGCGCATCGCATAGTGCGCGATGTTGAACCACAGCGTCGCCCCGAGCGAATTCTTCTCATCCTTGGCGCTGAACATGCGCTGCGCGACATACCCACCTCCACCTGGCTCCGCTCCCGGATACCAGCTCGCCCACCACTGCATCGCGAGGTAAAGCGCAAAGGTAATCACCGGAAGCGTCCAAATTGCGTCGGTAGTCCATCCCAAATGAAACGAAGGAAAGAACGAGAGGATCGAGCCCGTAGGCTGCCCAGTCTGCCGGACTGCGCTGTCGATATGTGAAAGCTGAATCTTGAGCAGGGTCATGCCGCCGATCTTTGCGACCGCGACCCATGCCAGAACGACGATCATGGTCATTTTCAGGCAGAACTGGAAGAGGTCCGTCACCAGCACGCCCCAAAGCCCTCCGATAAACGTATAAATTCCCGTAAAGGGCACCAGCAGCAGCACGCAGATCAAGAGCCCGGTATGAGCGGAATCACCTAGCGTGTAATGAAACAGAACATGCCCGCCGAGCACCACTTGCAGCACACGGCCCTGCGCGATGGCGTCACCTAACAAAACCGTGGTGATGCTGATCATCGCTTTAATGACCCAGCCTAAGATCAGGCAATTCATCAACGCGCCCAGATAGATTGCTCGAAAGCCGCGAAGAAACGCCGCCGGTTTTCCTTCGTATCGCAGCTCCACAAATTCCACGTCCGTAAGAATTTCGGCGCGGCGCCAGTAGCGCGCAAAAAAGAACACGGTCATCATTCCGGAGAGACACTGCGACCACCACAACCAGTTCCCGGAGATTCCGTTCTTCGCCACCAGTCCGGTGACCAGTAACGGCGTATCCGCCGCGAACGTTGTCGCCACCATCGAAGTGCCCGCCAGCCACCACGAAACGTTTCGGCCGGAGACAAAAAACTCCTCGGTGCTGCCCGAAGAGCGCTTCCGGTAGTACAAGCTGATGAGCAAATTCAGCAACAGGTACGTAGCGATGACGATCCAATCCGTTGCGGTGAGAGCCATCTGTAGTTTTCACTCCCCAAGAACGAAGTTGACCACGAAGTGTAGACCCAATAATGTATTCCGCGATGACAAATTCTTCGATTCCAGGCCGCCGGCTCAACATCGCATGCGTTGCTGGGCGTCTTCTGCGACGATATGCCGCAGCCTCGATTTGTGAAGCGGCTTGCTGTGCTATATTTATATAGTTGAAACGATTTAATGCCAACCGGAAACCTTAAACTATGCTGCTCGTTCTGAAGCCCAACGATGAAGAGCTTGGCCGCGAAGCCGCAAGAATCGTGGCCAACAAAGTACGCAGGAACCCTTTGTTGCGACTGGGTTTGGCCACCGGGAACACAACACTGGGGATGTATAGGGAGCTCGTGCGCCTGCATAAGCAGGAGACTCTCGATTTTTCCCGGATCGTCACGTTCAATTTAGATGAGTATCTGGGGTTATCCGCCGACCATAGGCAGAGCTTCCGCTACTTCATGCATCAGAACTTCTTTTTGCATGTCAACATTGATCCCGCCAACATTCATATTCCTGATGGCGCGAT
>JBGOVR010000113.1:0-16055 GCA_041478205.1 Candidatus Acidiferrum sp. | reverse complement strand
GTTAATTTTTGTGCCAATGAAACGCTAGGCGGCTCGAAACGCCTCGAGGGTCCAGAGATCCTGTGCTTCGTCGTGGCGCAAGACGTAGCGCTCGCCGGTGCTCATCAAGACCCGGAAATACGTCGAGCCGGGGGAATACCAGCGGTCTTCCACGGCGCTGACTTCGGTCATCTGGTGGCCGAGCAGGATGCGAACGGGGCGCTCATCGCCTTTGTGGCCTGCGTAGCACTCGACACGCAGCAACTGGTCAGCCACGAGTGTGCGATCCTTTGCGGGTGTCCGCGAGTTCCGCGTTCCACGCAGCTCCGAGGAAGATAATCACCGTCGATAGCTGCATCCAAATCATCAAACCGATGACGGCGGCGAGTCCCCCGTAGACTACGCCGTAGGGCACCTTGCGGACGTAAAATCCGAAGGCGATGTCGGCGGCCCACCAAAGCAGCGTGGCGATCATGGCGCCGGGCAGAACGTTGCGCAGACTGTTCTCCTTGGGCCGCGCGACGCGGTAAATGACGGTCAAGGAAACCATCACCAGAAAAATGGCCGTGCCATGGAGGAAGAACGCCGATAGGGTCTGGATCGAGCCGTTTCTGGCGAATTCGTGGGCGACCCAACCGCGCAGGGGCCTGCCGAATACGCCCAAAATCGCCGCCGCCAGCAAAGGAGCGATGGTCACCAGCAGCAGAGCGATACCGCGTAGTTGCCGGTGGAGAAATCCCAGCCGCTCGCGGTCTCCGTAAATAAGTTGAATACCCTCCATCAACAGCTTCATCACCTGCGAGCCGGCCAGCAGCGTTCCCGCCGATCCCACGAGCACCCACTTCCAGGCCTGCGGCCCGCGATTGACCAAAAACTCGGAAACGATCTGCTGGCTTCCCGGCGGGAGTAAGCCGGTGAAGCCGGCGATCAGATCGAACAAGCTGGTGCGGCCGCCAATGCGGCTGGTCGCGAAACCCACCGCTACGAGGAGCGCCGGAAAGAACGCCAGGAACAGATTGAAGGCGACGGCTTGCGCAATGGTGCCGCAGCGGGGAAAGACCCTGCCGAACATGCCGAGAGTGCGCTTGGCGAGGGCAGTGGAGGCGATCATGGCTGCGCATTATACCCGCGGCCTGGGTTTTCTGTCGTAACATGGCGCGGGCTGGAAGGTTTCAAGAGTGAAATCGATGTTCGCGAAGCGAGGAGCCATGATGAAAGAAAGCCGCGCCGGTTTGCAGACCGATTTGCAGACGATGACCCGCAGGCTCTTGCGGGCGACCCCTTTTGCAGTGATGCTGCTCTGCGTGGTTGCCGCGGGTTCGGCTCAGGCCCCGCGACAAGGAATGGTTCGGCCGCTTTCCGCGGTAAAGTTCGCGGCGGACGACGATGTGAAGTGTCTTGCCGGCGTTGTGGAAAACGGCGATCTGATCCGGCGTCCGGTCCGTCCACGTTTATTTTGAAGGCGCCTGCGAACTGCGTAGTCGCTCCGCATTACCACACCGCGGAAGAGCAGTTGATTGTGGTGCGCGGCGAGGTCTTGACGGGAATGGACGGCATGTCCGAGACGGTGCTCGGCCCGGGAGGTTTCGCGATGATGCCGGGAAAAGCGGTCCATTGGTTTACCTGCACGTCGAAGGACGGCTGCGTGATGTTTGTGACCTTCGATCGCACGTACGATATCGTTTGGGTCAAGCAGAATAAGTAGGTGACCGTCCGCCGGAACAGGAATGAGATCGTCTGCGGGGCGCGGTTGGCTTAGCGGACCAGTGTCCGCTCGCGCGACGGAGCGTCCCACGACCGGTCACTTTCGCAACCGGCATCTCGCCCTCCCTTTTTTCTAAAGGCTTTCTCCTCAACGGGTTGTCTTTTCCCAAAAAATAGGCATCCGTCGTGCGGAACTTTTCGATGGATGTAGACGTCCTACATGCAGGGATGTAGGCCTTCTACCCCCGGGGTGAACATGGCAGACCGCTATCAAAATCGCATCGAATTGCTCCAGGGCACTTTGGACCTTCTCGTCCTGCAGACCCTTCGCTGGGGTCCGCAACACGGCTACGGAATCAGCCAGGCCATTCGCGCGAACTCCGGAGAGATCTTGCAGGTGGACACCGGCTCGCTGTACCCCGCGCTGCACCGGCTGGAACGCCAGAAGTGGATTGCCGCGGACTGGAAAGTGTCGGAGAACAAGCAGCGCGTAAGGGTCTACCGCCTGACCACCGCGGGGAAAAAGCATTTGGTGGCGGAGCGCTCGCGCTGGGCGCAACTGTCCGATGCCATCGCGGGAGTCCTCGACCCAAGCGGAACGGAGAGCGAAACATGAGATTCCCTCTTTGGCACCGCAAGCAGCGGCAGGAACAGCTCGAGGAAGAAATCAACGGACATTTAGAAATGGCCAAGCGCGAGCGCATCGACCGCGGCGAACGACCCGAGCAGGCCGAACACTCGGCTCGCCGGGAATTCGGCAACGTGGGCCTCGTCCAAGAGGTCACCCGCGGGCAGTGGGGATGGGTCTGGCTCGAGGAGTTCCTGCAAGACCTGCGATATGGCGCGCGCACGCTGAGAAAAAATCCCGGCTTCACCGCCATCGCGGTGCTCACTCTGGCCCTGGGTATCGGCGCGAACACGTCGCTGTTCTCCGTCGTAAACGGGGTGCTGCTCAATCCGCTGCCGTACCCGCATCCGGAGCAGTTGGTCACGCTACACGAAAGCAAGCCCAATTTCCCAAGCGGGTCGGTCTCGTATCCCAATTTCCGCGACTGGCAAAAGGACAACCACACCTTTTCCTCCATGGCGATTGCTCGCGCCTATTCGTTTAGCCTCACCGGTTTGGGGGAAGCCGAACAATTGAACGCCAGATTTATTTCCTCGGGTTTTTTCGCGCTGCTCGGCGTGAATCCAGTGCTCGGCCGCACGCTCACCGCCGGGGAAGACGAGATTGGCGCAGCTCCGCTGGCGATGATCAGCGCGGGAGTTTGGAAACGTAAATATGCAGCGGCACCCGGCGTGATTGGCAGAACGCTCACACTGGACGGAAAAGACTACACGATCATCGGCGTAGTTCCTGCGAGCTTCGACCTAGCTCTAAGAAGCTTTCGACCCGCGGAAGTTTACGTAGGCATCGGCCAGTGGAGTAATACCGGGCTGGCCGACCGCGGCGCCGGCTTGGGCATCCATGGAATCGGCCGGCTCAAGGCCGGCGTGACCCTCGAACAGGCTCGCGCCGACATGGCGCGCGTCACACAGAATCTCGCGGCGGCGTACCCTGACACCGACAAAGGAATCAGCGCCAACCTCATCCCGTTTCGTAAGGACATGTTTGGCGACGTGCAGCCTGTGCTGCTGGTGTTGCTGGGGGCGGTAGGATTTGTCCTGCTGATCGCTTGCGTGAACGTCGCCAACCTTACGCTGGCACGCTCTACGGGCCGCGCACGCGAATTCGCCATTCGCGCGGCCCTTGGCGCGGGGCAAGGGCGTCTGGTGCGTCAGCTTCTCACCGAAAGTATTCTGCTGGCTTTTGCGGGCGGCGGGCTGGGCTTGCTTCTTGCGCAATGGGGAACGCGAGCCGCGATTGCCGTGTTGCCCACCGAACTCCCGCGCTCGGCAGAGATCCGGCTCGATAGCCACGTTTTGTTCTTCACCATGGGCGTTTCGTTGTTTGCGGGAATTTTCTTCGGCCTCGCTCCGGCGCTTAAAACATCGCAACCGCGGCTGCACGAAACGCTGAAGGAGGGCGGGCGCGGCTCCAGCGGAACTCGGCATCGCGCACAGGGCATATTCGTAGTGCTGGAAACGGCCATGGCGCTGGTCCTGCTGATTGGTGCAGGCCTGATGATCCGGAGTCTGGCGGCCCTCTGGCGCGTGGACCCCGGCTTTCATCCCAACAATGTGTTGACGTTCAATCTTTCGCTTCCGCCGGCCTTGGTGACGGCCAGCCCGGACGCCATTCGCGCCGCCGTTGGCAATCTCGATGACAGATTTGCCGCAATACCGGGTGTGCAGTTTGTCTCGCAATACTGGGGCGCCTTTCCCTTCAGCTTCGATGACGATTTGCGTTTCTGGATGGACGGCCAACCCAAGCCAGCCAGCGAGAATGACTTGAACTGGGCA
Source organism: Candidatus Acidiferrum sp. (assembly GCA_041478205.1). GTDB lineage: Bacteria > Acidobacteriota > Terriglobia > Acidiferrales > UBA7541 > Acidiferrum. The sequence continues at coordinate 11,969 of JBGOVR010000113.1, read as the reverse complement.
CTGGCGTATATCGTCAGCCCGAGCTATCTCCAAGTCATGGGTATCCCGCTGCAGCGCGGCCGTTTCTTTACCGCTCATGACGATGAACACGCGCCGCCGGTGGTCGTGATCGATGACGTTCTAGCGCACAAGTATTTCGGCGACCAGGATCCCGTGGGCAAACGGATCAACGTGGAAAGAACCAACAACAAGGCCGAAATCATCGGCGTGGTCGGACATGTCAATCAGTGGGGCCTGGACCTCGATGCTACGGAATCCCTCCGTGCGCAGATGTACGTCCCCTGTTTGCAGATGCCGGACTCCTACATCGCGATGGTGCCGGGTGGCGGTGGAACGTCTGTGGTTGTTCGCTCCGAAACCCCGACCACGGCGCTGGTCGCCTCGTTTCGTCGCGCCAGCCAGCAGATCAGCGGGCAGCAGGTCGTCCATGGCGTCGAAACCGTGAATGATCTCATTGCCAAGTCGTTGGCCACCCGGCGCTTCTCGGTGATTTTGCTGGGTACGTTTGCCGTTTTAGCGCTCGCGCTGTCAAGCGTGGGAATCTACGGCGTCATTTCCTACTTGGTTGGGCAGCGGACGCAGGAGATCGGAATTCGGGTGGCGCTGGGCGCGAGGCGGATCGACGTGCTGCGTTTGGTCCTGAGCCACGGCGTGAAAATGGCGCTCCTCGGCGTGCTCATCGGCCTTTTGGCTTCGCTCGGACTCACGCGGCTCATGGCCAACATGATCTATGGGGTAAGCCCTACCGATCCGTTGACCTTTCTCGGCGTGGCCATGATTCTGACGCTGGTCGCGCTGGCCGCCTGCTACATTCCCGCGCGCCGCGCCATGCGCGTCGATCCCATCGTGGCGCTTCGCTACGAATAAATGTCATCTAACAGGCTGCGGAAAAAGTCGATTTGGATCGTATTTGCCGCCAACGCCTTCTTGCTTTTGTTGAATCCATTGCCGTTACAGGGGCCCACAGCCAGGATTGGCTGTGCCACGGGACTTTTTCCGCAGCCTGCTGAATGTCTTCGGCCGCTGGTGTTGTGATTGCTTTACAGTTTTGTAAGGATTGTGTTAGCCTGAATTCGTCGAAGAGAAGAGGAAAATTCAGGGGACGACGGAGAGGGGCACTTGAGCGAAGCTAAATCAGTGTTGATCGAACAGTTTCGGGCCCACGTAAAAGATACAGGCTCACCAGAAGTGCAGATTGCGCTTCTGAGCGAGCGGATCAGCTACCTGACCACGCATCTCAGGTCCCACGTAAAAGACCACGCATCCCGGCGCGGATTGATCATGATGGTCAACAAGCGCCGCCGCCTGCTGGACTATCTCAACCGCCGCGACCCGGATCGGTACCGCGAGATTGTTGAACGCCTTAGCTTGCGCAAGTAGCCGCTCTCTGAACCGCGAGCGGAATCCACTGCGTTTTCGCGAAGTGACAATTTCCACTCGGAGTGTGCCGGCATGCCGCCGTACGGCTGCCTGTGGAATCGTCGGGCATCCGGCCGCAACTTAGCCGGCGTCTCTCGTGGTGTAGTCCGGCGCATTTTCGTCCGCCTCGCAAATTAGCTCGCACCTCTTTTCTTCTCCAACGTGAGCGGAGACAGACGTCTCCGCGGAAACGCTCCGCGTGAACGTGGAGCCAGAGGAAATGAGCTATATGTCTGAAAATACAAATACGCCCGCACCGCATCAGGTAACCGTCGAGGTCGGGGGGCGTCCCCTGATTCTGGAGACCGGGAAAATCGCCAAGCAGGCCAACGGCGCCATCGTGGCGCGCTACGGCGACACCATCGTGCTTACCACGGCTTGCATGGCCGCGACCAAGAACGACCGCGACTTTCTTCCGCTGACCGTCGACTACCGCGAAAACACCTATTCCGCCGGAAAAATTCCCGGCGGCTTTTTCAAGCGCGAAGGCCGGCCCTCCGAAAAGGAAGTCCTCACGTCGCGCCTGATCGACCGCCCGATGCGTCCGCTGTTTCCGGAATCGTGGCGCAATGAAACCCAGATCGTCAGCATGGTGCTTTCGGCCGACAGCGAGAACGACCCCGACGTGATTGCGGTTACCTCGGCGTCCGCGGCGGCGTTCTGCTCGGACCTGCCGTTTGAAACGCCCATCGCCGCAGTGCGCGTGGGCTTGCTGAACGGTCAGCTCGTGGCCAACCCGTCGGTAGTCGATCAAAAGACCAGCTTGCTCAACATCGTCATTGCCGGGTCGGAAGAAGGCATCGTGATGGTGGAATCCGGCGCGCTGGAAGTTTCCGAAGAAACCGTGGTGGACGCGTTGGAGTTTGGCCACGCGCAAGTCAAGAAGATCGTAGCCGCCATCCGCGAGTTGCACGCGCAGATCAAGCCCAAGAAAGTGATCGTCCCGCCGTTCCCGTTCGACGACAAGCTCTACGCCGAAATCGAGAAAAAATACGGCGCCAAACTCCACGACGCGCTAAACACCGAGAAATACCCGAAGAAAGAAAGCTACCATCTCGTGGATGCGCTCAAGGCCGAGATTGTCGACGCGATTCCCGAAGAAGACGAAGAAAAGCGTACCCTGGCCAAGCGCGCTTTTGAACGCCTGCGCGAAAAACTCTTCCGCGAGGACATTCTGAACGCGCGCCGGCGTCCCGACGGCCGCTCCTTCGACACCATCCGCAAAATCACTTGCGAAGTCGGCTTGCTGCCACGCGTGCACGGCTCCGCGCTCTTCACTCGCGGCGAGACGCAGGCGCTCGCCACGCTTACCCTCGGCACCAAGGAAGACATGCAGCGCCTCGACCTGCTCTTCGAGCAAGATCAGTTCAAGCGCTTCCTGCTGCACTACAACTTCCCGCCATTCAGCGTCGGTGAAGTAAAGTTCCTGCGCGGCCCCGGCCGCCGGGAAATCGGCCACGGCGCACTTGCCGAACGCGCGCTGAGAAACCTGCTTCCACCCGATACGGATTTCCCCTACGCCATGCGCCTCGTTTCCGACATTCTCGAATCCAACGGCTCGTCTTCGATGGCCACGATCTGCGGCGGTTCGCTGGCTCTGATGGACGCGGGCGTGCCGCTGAAAGCGCCTTGCGCGGGCATCGCCATGGGCCTGGTCGTCGGCGACAAGAACAAGTACTCCATCTTGACGGACATCGCCGGCGCGGAAGACCACTACGGCGACATGGACTTCAAAGTCGCGGGCACGCGAGAAGGCATTACCGCGCTGCAGATGGACATCAAGGTCCTGAATATCACCATCGGCATGATGCGCGAAGCTCTCGCGCAGGCCAAGAAAGCTCGTCTCCAGATCCTCGACATCATGGAAGCGACCCTGAACGAGGCGCGCCCCGCCATTTCCGCTTACGCGCCGCGGCTCTTCAAGCTCAAAATCCCGCAGGACAAGATCCGCGACCTGATCGGCCCGGGCGGCAAGAAGATCAGGTCCATCATCGAAGCCACTGGCGTCAAGATCGACGTGCTGGAAGACGGCACCGTGCACATCTTCTCGACCAGCGGCGCCGGCGGCGACGCGGCCCTGCAGATGGTCCGCGACGTCACCGCTTCCGCCGAAATCGGCAAGACGTACCTCGGCAAAGTAGTCCGGCTCGCGGAGTTTGGCGCCTTCGTCGAGCTCTTTCCCGGCACCGATGGCTTGCTGCACATCAGTGAAATTTCCGAGCATCGCATCCGCGACGTTCGCGACGAACTGAAGCTCGGCGATCAGGTCCTCGTGAAGGTTCTCTCGATCGAGGGCAACAAGGTTCGCCTCTCCCGCAAGGCGCTTATCAAGGAAGCCCGCGAAAAACAGCAGAAGAAGGAAGTCGCTGGAAGTGGCGGCGGGGCCGCCGTCTCCGGCGCCGCCGAATAATCTCTGTAGAGCTTGAAAAAGGAAGCCCGGCGGAATCGCCGGGCTTCCTTTTTTTTTGTTACCGCTTTCGCGTTTCGGGAGTGTAGTTCGTCTGCAGGTACTGGACGATTTTCTGCGAGACCCCGTCCGGAATCGCCGCGCCGTAGGCCTTGTTCATCTTGTTGACTTCCGCTTCCCAGGTAGCAGCAGGCAAGGGCGGCTGCATCGTGATGTACCGCGGGCTATGACACATGGCGCAGTAGCTCTCCACTTCTTGCTTACCGTCTCCGGCCGCCAATTCCGGCGCAAACATGGGATAGGCAGAAACTTCGTAGGTCGAATCCGTAGAAAGTTCGGCGGGAGCAGCCTGCTGAATATTCCCCATCTCAGCCGGACGATAATCGCCGTTCCGCAGTTCCGCGTCGCCCAAACCGCCAGCCGCGACCAAGGGAAGACTCAGCGCCAGGAATAGCGCTGGAAGCGTGCCTTTCATAGGGGTCCTCTCTTATTCTGCACTGCCAGCCACAATTTCCAACCGCTCGATCCGGTTCCACAAGTAGCCGCCGGCGTTCCACACCGGCTCATCGAGTTGCGTGTTTCCTTTTTCATCCGTCGCCCGCACCATCAGCGAGTAGCGCCCGGCGGTCTTCGGAGCCCACTGCGTCTCCCAGGTCCGGAAGGAGTACGGACCGAAGTTCTCGCCCAGTTTTGCCCCCAACCAGTTCTTCCCGCCATCGTCGGAAATATCCACTTTAACCACACCGCCGTATCCGCTGAAGGCGATGCCTCGCAGAGTGACGTTCATCCCCGCGGGTATTTTCGACGCGCCATCCGGCGTAATCGCGAAGGAACGCACCGGCATGCGGCCGATCGGAACCGTCTTGACGGTGCCGGCCTTCACATCCTCCGGCGTAGTGTTCCCGCGCGGCGTATCCGGCACGCGATACGCGGTCTTCATCCAGAAATTTTCGTCCGGCTTGTCCAGCACGCGAATCCAAGAAAGGCATTTCGTCCAGTAGGTCGCAAAATACCCGGGCACGATCAGACGCACGGGAAAACCATTGAGCAGTGGCAGTGGCTCGCCGTTCATGAGATATGCCACGACGCATTCATCGAGCACCGGATTCGAAAGATCGAGCGATTTCAGGAACCGGTTTGAGGGCAGGCCCTTCGGTCCGCCGCCCGTCTCGAGCCCCTGAAACTGAACTTGCACCGAGCCGGGCTTCACTTCCGCGGCATTCAAGAGATCCCGGAGTCGCACACCTCTCCACATCGCGTTACCCATCGCGCCATTTCCCCACTGGGCTCCGGGCACGCGCGGCTGCAGACGGCTGCGGCTGTTTCCCGAGCACTGGTTGACCGCCGCGAGAGAAACACTCTGGAACTTTTGCATGAGGTCGGGAAGGCTGAACGCGAGAGGTTTCGTCACGTTGCCTTCAATCTGCAGCTTCCAATTCTTCAGATCGACGGCATTCGGAATCCCTTCCAGGTGCCATCGAACGTAGAACGCCTCGTTCGGCGTAAACGCCGACGCGAAATAATGTCTTGGCGTTTCGAGCTGCACGGGACGGTCGGTCAGGAGAATCAGCGGCGCTTTTTGCGGCTCGGATACGTAGGGACCGACGGAATTCCAATGCGGATTAGCCCCGGGCCCAGTGAACGAATCGATTGGCTTGAGCGACGGCGGCTCTTGCCCGGCGACTAAGTTTCTTCCTGGCCATCCTGCGATCGCCAAGCCGCCGGTCGCCGATCCCAAGAGCTTCAGAATTCCGCGCCGCGAGAACGCACGCACACCCAAATCCATCGGAGCACCTCTCCGATCAGGACTATCAGGCAGTGCCGCTCACAGTGTCAACGATGTTCTTAAGGAGGGATTTCCTAGGTTTTAGCTTCGAGCTGCGGGTGCATGCACGGCGTCGAGCGCACCCCACAGGGCATTCAGAGCTTCCTGGGCCGTCGCAACGATCTCGTCTTCGCTTCCGTCCGCGTGTTCTTCCAGCCAGCCTCGCCATGCTGCGCGGTGCGCCTTGTCCGTTTCCTCATGGATCGTGAAGTACGCCAGCGCCTCGGGCCGCTCGATCCCGTAGAAGCGGCGCAGGCCATCGATCTTCGTGGCGGCAATCTCTGGAACCTGGGCTTCGTACGCGTACAATGCCGCAACCGCTTCGGCTACGGGTCGGTCGCCGCAAATCTCGCGAAACGTCGCCACCACCGCCTGCGTTCCCGGCAGCCTCGGACAGCAAGTGATGTCGTCCTCGTTGACTCCCAAGGCGGCGGCGAAATCGCGCCAGAGTTTCGGATGCGGAGCCTCCGGATTTTCTTCCTCGGCGAGATTTTCCATCACCGTGTCGCGCAGGGGCCCTTCGGTACGCGCGGCCAGCACTCGCAGATGCTTGGGAAATGCCTCCACGTGGCGATAATACTGCGCGGCATACAGCTGCAGCTCTTCGCGGCTCAGCTTCCCCGCCTGCCAGTCCTGGTAAAACGGATGCTTCAGCAGATTCCTCTCGGCAATCGCGGCATCCAGCCGGGCAACCAGTTCTGTATTCGCCATTGTTGCCTCCCCTGCCGCTTCTACGCGGCCAGGTAGATTGTCTCGCGGTTTTCCGCGAGGCGCGCATTGTAGCAAATTTTTCCGGGAATTGCTGATGGTACCCGTGGAGGGCGCGGGACTCGGGCTTAGGCTATTTCCTTGGCAGGGATTGCTTGGCTTGGCTCGCGATCGCAAATTCGTCCGGCGACCTTCGGACGGTCACTCCGACCCGTGCACCCTCTCGATATCCGCTCCGACGCCACTCAGTTTTTCGACGATACGCTCGTAACCGCGGTCGATGTGATACACGCGGTCGATGATCGTCTCGCCACTCGCCACCAGCCCCGCAAGAACCAGGCCCGCGCTTGCTCGCAGATCGGACGCTTGCACCGTGGTGCCTGACAACTGCGCCGGCCCGCGCACCACCGCGCGCCTGCCGTCGACCGAAATGTTCGCGCCCATGCGCACCATCTCGCTGGCATGCAGGTAGCGATTCTCAAAAATCGTCTCGGTAACTACCGACGTGCCTTCCGCCTGCGTTGCCAGTGCCATGTACTGCGCCTGCATATCGGTCGCAAATCCGGGATACTCTTCGGTGGTCATATCGGCGCCCACCAGCTTCTTCGCGGGCCGCACGCGCAGCGTCGTCTTGTCCACCACGTCGATCCGCACTCCCGCCTGCTGCATCTTGGCAATCACCGCGCCCAGATGCTCCGGGGCGCACTGAGTAATCGTGAGGTCGCCGCCGGTAATCGCCCCGGCGACGAGGAACGTCCCCGCCTCGATGCGATCGGGAATCACCGAATGTTCCGTGCCGTGCAGTTTCTCGACGCCGCGAATCCGCAGCGTCGAAGTTTCATCGCCCTCGATCTTCGCGCCCATTTTTCGCAGCATCACGACCAGGTCGGTGACTTCCGGCTCGCGCGCCGAATTCTCTAGTACGGTTTCCCCGTCCGCCAGCACCGCGGCCATCAGAATATTTTCCGTTCCCGTCACGGTGATTTTTTCGAAGACGATGTGCGCGCCTTTCAACCTTCCGTGATTTGGCACCTTCGCTTCGATGTACCCGTGGGACATGGTAATCTCGGCGCCCATCTTCTCGAGTGCCGAGAGGTGCAGGTCCACCGGCCGCGCGCCAATCGCGCAACCTCCGGGCAGCGAAACATGCGCCACTCCTGCGCGCGCGATCGCCGGCCCCAGCGTAAGAATCGACGCCCGCATGGTCTTCACCAACTCGTACGGAGCCACCGCGTCGTTCAGTGTCACCGCTTCAATCACGTAGTCGCTCGCGGGAATGTCGGTTACCGAAACCTTCGCGGACATGAACGCCAGCAGCTTGCTCATGGTGATGAGGTCGCGCACTTTCGGAATGTTGTGCAGCGTGACCTTTTCCGCCGTCAGCAAAGATGCCGCCATCACCGGCAGCGCGGAATTCTTCGCGCCACTGATTGCCACCGTTCCACGCAGCGGCTTGCCGCCCTTGATCAAAAATTTGTCCATGCGTTATCTATTCCCCCAGCGCCTGCCGAAGATTTCCCTTCGTAAGAACTAATCTTGCCCGCGCGTTTTTCGCGTCAAGGCCGCATTTCAACATCACTAGAGCGACCCGCAGATTGTGTCCAGACTGACGCAGAGCGTGTGCCGACGTAGAAGAGCTCCTCCCGCCGGCCTCGGCAAGGAGGCGCAAGCCGCGGTCCCGAAGCTTTTGATTTGTCAGCGCGACATCAATCATCAAATTCTCATAGACATGTCCCAGCCGCACCATCGCGGCGGTGGAGAACATGTTCAGGACCAACTTCTGCGAAGTGCCCGCTTTCAGGCGCGTCGACCCGGCAATGATTTCAGGTCCCACTTCCGTCGCGATAGCGATCTGCGCGTGGCGGGTGATGGGCGTCCGCCGGTTTGCAGTGATCGCCACGGTCGTCGCGCCCTTCTTGCGCGCAAACGCCAGCGCCCCGAGCACGTAAGGTGTCGTGCCGCTTGCCGCAATCCCAACAACAACGTCGTTGCGCCCGACCTTGCTGGCTCGCAAATCTCGAGCCCCGTTTGCAACGGAATCCTCCGCGCCCTCAACGGCACCGGTCACCGCCCGCCTTCCACCCGCGATGAGCGCCTGCACGAGGTTCCGCGAAACACCAAACGTTGGCGGACACTCCGCGGCATCAAGAACCGCGAGCCGTCCGCTCGTTCCCGCGCCAACATAGAGCAACCGCCCGCCCTTTCGAACGCTCTCCACGATGGCATCGACGGCCCGCCCGATCGCGGGAATTTCCCGCCCCACGGCGATCGCTACCTTGCGATCTTCGCGATTCATCAGCCGCAGAATCGCCTCGGTGGACAAGCGGTCAAGTCCACGCGACACCGGGTTGCGATGCTCCGTGCGCCGGTGCTCTTTGGGCAGATGGGGCACCGACAAATTATAGCCGTGATGAGCGGCGAATCACCGACCTCGAATTACAAGTAGCGTGTGAAAAGTAACGTCTGCTGTGATGGGGAATCAGAGGTGCTCAGCGCGCCGCGGAGGTGCTGGCGAAGCCCAAGGCCTGCATGACGGCATCGTGAAGCGCAGGCCGGACCTGCGCGATCTTCTGGTTTTCGCGAGTCGGGTGCACCCGGTTGGTCAGCAGCACCACAAAAAGCTGCCGGTCCGGATCGATCCAGATCGACGTGCCAGTAAAGCCGGTATGCCCGAAGCTGCGCGCGGAAAAAAAGTGTCCGCTGGTCGAACCTTCGGTTGGCACCGCCCAGCCCAGCGTGCGTGTCCCATTCGAAAGCTTCTGCGGCGCCGTGAACTGCGCGATCGTGGCGTGCTTCAGGATGCGGTGATGTGCGTAAACCCCGCCGTTCAGCAGCATCTGGCAAAACGCCGAGAGATCCGGCGCGGTGCTGAACACCCCCGCGTGCCCGGAAACGCCGCCCATCGCGAAGGTATTCTCGTCGTGAACCTCGCCCTGCACCAGCCGCTTCCGAAGATTGCCGTCAAATTCCGTCGGCGCAATCCACGCCCAGAGATTCTTCGGCGGGCGGAACATCGTGTCTTTCATCCCCAGCGGCGCGAAAACATAAGTTTTCGCAAGGTCGTCGAGACTCCGCCCGGTCAAGCGTTCCACAATTTCCGCCATCAGGATAATGCCGAGGTCGGAGTAGACTTCTTTCGTCCCCGGCTCATAGTCGAGCGGCTCCGCGAAAATCTTCACCAGCGTTTCTTCCTTGCTCTTCGAAGTTCGCCAGTACTCCTTGAACGGCGGCAGCCCAGAAGTGTGCGTCAGCAGATGACGTACAGTAACCCTGCTGCGCCATTCGACAGCTTCGGCGTTTTCGGCGAACAAATTCGTCAAGCCTTTCCCGGCCTGCCGGCCTGCCGTCCACTCCGGAAGGTAGCGATCGAGCTTCGCATCGAGATCGAGCGGAACTGGGAAGTCGCCTTCCGCCAACTTGGCGACCAGTGTCGTCGTGGCCACAACCTTAGTCAGCGACGCAATGTCGTACATAGTCCGCGAATCTACGGCCGGGGCATTCGCGTCGTAACTGAGGTTTCCAAAGGCGTGAATCGCAACCTTGCCTCGATACCCTACGGCGAGTGTCGCGCCGGGAAACGCTTTGTCCGCGATCGCGTCTTCGATCACTTTGTAAGCCGGCCGGAGCAGCGCTTCCCCGCGAACATCCATGGACTGAACGGTCATGGGATTTGCAGGCAGCTCGATCCCGAATCCCGCCTTCATCTCGACGCCGGGAACCGTAACCGGCAGATGCCCGCGCACCGGAATCTGCCCAAACAGCGCGCGCGCGATAGAAATTTGCGCCACGTCGCTGATGCCAAAAGCCGCGAGCCACGTTTCCGCCTGCGGGAATCGCTCGACCAAATACGGACTCCCAAATCCCACGGTAATCACCGGCTTGCCGGTCTTGAAAAGTTGTTCGGCAAGCGCGGCCTGTTCCGCCGGCACGTCCACGTTACCCTTGCGGTCGCTCACGCGCACGAAAAGTGCCAGGATCGCCACGTCGTAAGTATCCGGCGCGGGCAGCTTCAAAATATCTGCGTTGACGAAACGCGTGTCGGCGCGCAGCGTCGTCAACGAATCGAACCGCGACCGTAGCTCGCGCTCAAGGTCTTCGCCCGGATAAGGCTCCGGATCGGCGTAGAACGCCAGCAACAGTGCACGGCCGGCCTTGGTCCCGTCCAGCGGCAAGCGGTGCGGAATGTCGCGCAGCAGCGTGACGCCACGATCGGAGATGTCCTGCGCGTCATTCTGCCAGGCCGCGCTTCCGAACTTCTGATTGATCGCATCCACATCGACCAACCGGTTCTTCTCCAGCCCGAGCCTGGCCTTCGCCTGCAAGATGCGCCGCACCGATGCATCCAGCCGTTCGCTCGAAATCCGCCCGGACCCTACAGCAGCCTGCAGCGCCTCAAACGCGGCGTCCGGCACCGGCGACATGAGCACCGCGTCCGCTCCGGCCAAAACCGCCCGCACGGCTGCTTCACCCGGCGCATACCGCACCGTGATCCCGCCCATCTCCATCGCGTCGGTGACCACCAGCCCCTGAAAGCCCAATTCCTTGCGCAGCAAATCCGTCAAAATTCGCGAAGAAAGTGTCGCTGGCGTATTGGGATCGGGCTCCAGCGCGGGAATCGACAAATGTCCGGTCATGATGCTGCTCACGCCGGCAGAAATCGCCGCCCGAAAAGGAACCAACTCTAAGCGCTCGATCCGTTCCCTGTCGGCCTGTATGACCGGCAAGTCGATGTGAGAATCACTTGCCGTGTCGCCATGTCCCGGAAAATGTTTCGCGGTTGCCAGCCCTCCGTTTTCTTCCACTCCGCGGATGAACTGCGTCACGTACTCCGCCACGCGCGCCGGGTCCTCTCCAAACGACCGCGTATTAATGATCGGATTCCCCGGGTTGTTGTTCACGTCCGCATCCGGCGCATAAATCCACTGAATGCCGACCGCGCGCGCCTCCAGCGTAGTAATCTTGCCCATGGTGTACGCATCGCGCGGATTCCCCGCGGCCGCCAGCGCCATCGCCGTCGGAAAAGACGTTCCTTCATCCAGCCGCATCGCCGCGCCGCGCTCGAAATCCGCCCCGATCAGCAGGGGCAATTTCGATTTCGCCTGCAATTGATTCGTCAGCACCGCCGTCGGATACGCCTGGCTCTTTACGATGCCCAGCGGCGACGCTTGCGTAATGTTGATGAATCCACCCACGTGCAGATCGTTCACGTCGTGCATGATCTGCGCGTAAGCAGCCGCATCGGCAGGCGCAAAACTCCCGTGGTAGGTGGCGAAAAGAAGTTGCCCGATCTTCTCGTCAACGCTCATCTTGTGGAGCGTCGCCTCGACCCACTTGCTGTCCGCTGAAGAAAGATGTCGCTCTTCCGAGCCCTTCGCGGCATTTTCGTGACCGGCGACAGGAGTCTCCGTGGAAGACGAGCGGCTCTGACTGCGGGCGATGTGCACCATAAAAACGATAATTGCGGCAGGAATTAGAAACAGAACGCCAGCGCTGCGTCCTTTCATCAATTGTGAGTCCCCCGGACGGCGCCCGGATGCCGAATTTGTATATAGCACAGGCACATCACGCTAACAACGCAACTCCGCAGGCAGCGTTCCACAATATCATTGG
>JBGOVR010000127.1:0-13752 GCA_041478205.1 Candidatus Acidiferrum sp. | reverse complement strand
GCGCGTCCGTCCGCAACTGGCCAGGGTTGCTTAGCGCCGCAGCATTCGCTACCTGGCCAGCGCACCGCGGCAGCAGAGCAGCTCCGTCTTCGGAATTCGGCTGTAACGCGGTCGCAGCCAAAGAGTTGCCACACAGACTCTAAAGCTTTAAGCCCTTTAGAATCTGCACTTACGAAAAGACAGAGGGTATGGTTAACTAGAAATCCCAAGAAGGATTTCTGTCCCGAGTGCGTCTTTTGCATCCCGGATGTGTTTGCGGGACCGCCATCGGCTGTCGAAACGCGGCTATTGTTTCACGTCGGCTAGGAGGTCTTCAAAATCGTTGATGGAGACGCGGTCGATCTTGGCGTTGACGATGGCGTCGATTGGCTGATTGGACTGGCGCACACCGATGGTGCCGAGACGCACGGTTTTGTCGCCCATGTGGGCGTACAGCGGGACGACGTCTTTCCAGTTGTCTGGGACGCCGGTGCGGGTGATTTGGCCCTTGATGTGGGTTTTGCCGTCGGGCGTGGCCTCCGTGGAGGCGTGAAAGGTGTATTGCGGCGTGAGGGTGCCGTAGACGTACTGGTTAAAGAACCAGTCCATGCGGTGGCTGTTGTCGAGGTCCATGTTGCGGGTCATGTGCTTTTCGACGATGGCCTTGAAATCTTCGGTGGAGGCGGCCTTGTTGTCGAAGGTCTTGCAGTAGTCCTGCATCATGTCTTTAAACAGGTGGTCGGGATCCGGATTGGGGGGATCGGTGAGTTGGAAGCGCAGCATGTGGAGGACGTAGCCGCCCTTGGAGTAGATCAGGTCCTGATAAGCGAAGCCGTCGGTTTCGGAAGAGGCGATGCGCCGGCCCATCCAGATGGGGCCGAGCGACTCCACGGCGTGACCCCGGGTGTCTCGGACCTTGAGCAATTCTTTTTCTCTGCGCCAACGGGCCAGATACTCCTTCATGTTCTGGCGGTATTGCACGTAGAGGTTCCCGGAGAATTCGGCGAAACCTTCGGAAAGCCATTGGTCGTGATAGCTCTTCCACCCGACGCGGTGGCCCCACCACTGATGGGAAGCTTCGTGCGCGCGAAAGAAATCGGTGACGGCGGTTTGATCGGTGATGCCGATGGCGTGGCGTTGCGTGGAATCGAGGAAGGATGCGGACCATAGATAGATGAGCCCGGGCCAGCCTTGGCCGTAGGTGTAGCTGATAGGCATGCTGGTCACGGAGAGATGCTTGTAGGGATACGGGCCGTAGAAGGATTCGAACAGGCGGACCATGTTGGCCATTTCCGCGCCCATCGTCTTGGCCATGGCGGAAGGGGAAAGCGAGCCCACGGCGGCCTCGGCGCGGCCCGACTCAAAGTAGCGCTGGACGGACAACATGACGTCGTCGGGCTCGCGATTCGCGTAGATGTCCACGCCGACGTTGCCGGCCTTGTCGTTGGAGACCTTGTAGTCGCCGTAACCGAAACCCGCGACGGCGAGAGGTATCTCGCTTTTCCAGGTGGTGATTCGCGTGTTGCCGTCGACGGTGTCGCTGGTCTTTTCTCCGGTGGCTACGAGGACCGAGTTCTTTGGGCTGTGAAAGGTCAGATCGAAATCAGCGTGCGTCGAAAAACTGTTTGGGCGTTCGGGATACCAGCCGGAACTTTCGCAGAAGTAGTTGCCATTGCCCGCCTTGCGGATGGCGCGCTTTCCGCCGTAGGCGAAAGTCAGCGACTGAACCGCGCCCGGCTCTAGCGGCGACGTCAGAACGACGGCGAGGTAATCGCCGTAGGACTGGAAGCGGTCTTTGTTTTCGCGGGATTGAAAGAAAAGAAGCGGATTGCCCTGGGCATCCTTGATCGAATCGACGCGGAGATTGGAATCAAGGTCAAAAACGAGCACGCGCTGGCCGGTGAGGCGAGGCTCGAGGTCTACATTGGCGGTGGCGCGCAATTCCGCACCGGAAGTGACAGCGATGTCGATTTTGTACGAGCGGGCGGAAAAATCTTCCTTGGCTTGTGGATCTTTCCAAGCGTCGGCGCTGCTGCGGCCGGCGGACGGAAAACTCATCCAAAGGTCGAAATTTCTTCTGCCGCCCCAGTCCATCCAGCGGCCGATGGTGACCTCTTCGGGTTCCAGGGCATCGTCGCGCACTTCCACCCAGCCGCGGTCTTTGGTCTTGAGGTCGGCGAGAAAGAAGGCCGTCCGCGAGCGGTCCTCCGACAGAATTCCCTGCAAGAGGCGCGGGACTGCCGATTCGCCGAGGTCTTCACGATCCCTTTGGCGCTTGGCGTAGAGATCATCCGCAGCGGGTCCGTTCGGTTGCCACTTGAGTTGCTTCGCGACTTCGTCGAGGAGAGCGTCGGTAAAACTGAAGGTGGCTTCGCTGAAAGCCATGTCCAATTTGTCTTGCTTGGTGAAGAGATAGAGTTGCTGCGACTCCAAAGGGTTTGGCGGGTCCACCTGGAGCCGGCCGCTGCCATGAAACACCGCGCCAAAGACGATGCCGTTGGCCGGCTGGGTGAACTCGATGGTGCCGTCGATGAGAGTGATGTGGACGAGGTCTCGCGCGATGGTGACGTTTTCCACGTGCGCGGACTTCGAGGGGTCCATGGCGCTTGCCAACAAAGCGCTCCAAACGGCGGCCGCCGGCGCGGGCGACGCTGCGGGTGCTTGCGCGGCGCGGCCAGAGGAAACAAAGAGAGACAGCACCACCAGAACGAAGGTATTGCGAATCATCAAAGAGGCTCCCCACAGCGATTTCGAAACTATCTTGTCTTAACACTCGCGACAAGTAGCGGATGGGGCACAGTGTGGCTAGGAGGTAATTTTTGAATGCGCAGGCGTGCCGAGGCGCGTTGCGGGCAGGGCGGAACAGCCCACAGTTGAGGTAGTCTAAGCAACGTGATTGCGACGCAGCTAGTTGGGGAAGTGCGGGAGAAGAAGCGCGCGGCGTTGCTGAGCGTGGGCTCGGCGCTGGTGTTGGTGTCGCTGAAGGCGTTTCTGGTGCTGCGAACGGGCAGCTTGGGCGTGTTGTCGGAGGCGCTGCACTCCGGGCTGGACTTGATCGCGGCGATCATTACGTTTCTGTCGGTGCGCGTGTCGGACGAACCGGCGGACGAGCGGCATCCTTACGGACACGGCAAGTTCGAGAATTTCTCGGCGTTCGTGGAGACGGGGCTACTGCTGCTGACCGCCCTGTACATCATCTACGAAGCGTTCAACAGGCTCTTTTTCCGGAGCGTGCATATTGCGCCGAGCGCTACGGCCATCCTGATTCTGCTGGGAGCGCTGGCGATTGACGTGACGCGTGCGCGGGCACTGTCGCGGGTGGTCAAGAAATACCCGAGTGAAGCGCTGGAGGCGGATGCGCTGCATTTTTCGACGGACGTGTGGAGCACGATCGTTGTGATTGTGGGAATCGGGCTGGTCTGGGCAGGCGAGATGTGGAACGTGCCCTGGCTGATCTATGCGGATGCCCTGGCCGGTTTGGGAGTCGCGGCCGTCATTTTGTGGGTTGGGTCGCGGCTTGGCAAACGCACCGTGGATGCGCTGCTGGATGTCGCGCCGGAAGGCCTGCAGCAGGAAATTGCCCGAGCCGTGGCGCGCATGGACGGAGTGCTGGACGTTGACCGGGTGCGCGTGCGGCGGGCGGGGAATCGCCACTTTGTGGACGCAACCGTCAGCGTGGCGCGGACGGCGAGCCTGGAACAGGTGCACGCGTTGAGCGACGCGATCGAGAAGCGCATCGGGGAGATCGTTCCGTCGGACGTGATGGTGCACGCGGAACCCCGCGCGCCGCAGGGTGAACACTTATTTGAGGCCATCCGGGCGGTGGCGCAACGCATGGGATTGGCAATTCACGATTTGAGCGCGCTGCAGCAACAAGGGCAGCTTTTCGTGGAACTGCATCTCGAGGTGGACGAAAACCTGAGCCTGCGCGACGCGCATCGCCAAGCTACGGAACTCGAAGAGGGTATTCGAAAACTTCGCGACGGGCCGATTGAAGTAAATATTCACATCGAGCCGCTGGGGCGGCACATCGCGACTCCGGATGCGGGCGGGGGCGAAATGAAGCAGCTCTCGCGGGCCATCGAGGAGTTTTTGAATGGATTGCCGGCGGAGTACGATGAGCTGGTGAATTGCCACGATGTGCATGTGCGTCAGGTGGCGCACCGTATTTTGGCGTCGTGCCACTGCACGATGAAGGGCACCTTGCCGATCACGCAGATTCATGACGTGACGGCGGCGCTGGAGGACCGCATCAAGGAACGGTTTCCGCAAATTCATCGGGTGACGATTCATCCCGAGCCCGTTGAGGAGAAGTGACGGCTGGAAAGAGTACCGCCTCAGTGACCTTCGGACTGATTCCATTGCAAACGTGCAGGGCCGGGTGTACGTTAGCGCGCGAACGTTGAATCCAGACGAAAATTTGTGCTCGGGACAAGGGGCAATGCGATGAAACCTAGCTTGAAGGGAAAATTGAGCCGCCGGGAGATGCTCGGCGCCGCCTCCGCAGCGACAGTGGGCGCGGCCATGATGCCGTCCTCCGTCAGGGCTGCTGCGCAGGAGCAAAAGCAGAGCTATCAGGTCGGCAAGGACCCGGGCAAGCACGAGCCCATTCCTAATTTCAAATTCGACATTGAAGCGACAACCGGGTGGGTCGGAGAAGCGGGTTCCGCGAAAGAAGCTACCATCGCGGAGTTTCCTGTTTCACAAAACATCGCGGGCGTCTCCATGCGGCTGAAACCCGGCGCCATCCGCGAATTGCACTGGCATGCCATTGCCGCGGAGTGGGCCTTGGTCCTCACGGGAACCCTGCGCGGCACCGTGATTTCTCCAAACGGCCAGGCGGCCACCGACATCTTTGAGCCCGGCGACATCTGGTATTTCCCCAAGGGCCACGGCCATGCGCTGCAAAACATCAGCAACGAAGAAGCGCACTTTATTCTGGGTTTCGACGATGGGCACTTTTCGGAGTTCGGGACCTTCAGCATCACCGACTGGATGGCGCACACGCCGGCGCATCTTGTCGCCCGCAACCTCAATCTTGATCCCGCGACGGTTAGCAATCTTCCGAAGAAAGAACTCTACATCATGCCCGGAAAAATTCCGGCGAACCCGCTGGAGCCCAACCTGGCGGACGATTTGGAAACTTCGCAATCGGCCCACAAGTTTCGCTTGTCCAAGATGGCGCCCTTGACGTTTCCCGGCGGTTGGGAGCGTATCGTCACGGCGAAGGAGTTCCCCATTAACAATACTCTGACTTCGGTGATGCAGTATCTGGAGCCCGGCGCGCTGCGCGAGCTGCATTGGCACCCCAACGCCGACGAATGGCAGTACTACATTGGCGGCCGCTCTCGCGTCACGGTGTTTGGCGCCCATGGAAGAGCTAAGACGGAGGAATTTGGTCCCGGCCAAATCGCGTTCATCCAACAGGGCTTTGGACATTACGTCGAGCAAGTTGGCAGCGAGCCCACAAAGTTCTTCGCGCTCTTCAACAGCCCGGTCTTTGAAGAGATCTCCATTTCGAAATGGCTTGCGGGAAATCCAGCTTCTCTGATTGCCGACAATTTCTTGATCACCAAAGACGAGGTTGCGCGCCTGCCGCGCAAGACGCTGGGAATACTGAAATGAAGTTTCCGCTCTACGCGGATTCGCTGGGACCCGCGAAGACTTGGGCAGCCAGGGCGATGAGCGCGGGAAAGCAAACCAGAACGTAGCGCGGCTCGGGAGTTTCCAGCGTGGTGAGAAATACCGTGCGCGAAAGAATGAAGACGACCAGCAACAGAACGGCGGGCCGTGCGGAAGAGCTTCGCCGCCAAAGGCGCACGGCGCCCCATACAGCCAGCGCGATGTATACGATGTTGAGCAGGAAAAAAGCCACGGTGGCGGATTGGTCGATGTGATCGTCTTCCCAGGCCTGCGCGAGCGGGAAAACCACGCCGGACAGCGGCAGAAGTTCGATACGCGG
Source organism: Candidatus Acidiferrum sp. (assembly GCA_041478205.1). Lineage (GTDB taxonomy): Bacteria > Acidobacteriota > Terriglobia > Acidiferrales > UBA7541 > Acidiferrum. Next base: position 7,811 of record JBGOVR010000127.1, on the reverse strand, counting down.
GGTGAACCACAAGGTGACGGCTCGTGCGGCAGGCAGCCAAACGTAAGTGCGCAGCGGGTGGCGGGCGGTGCGTTCGCGGGCCAGTTGAGCAAAGGCGGCGTCTTCTTCGGGTGTGAGTGTCAGGTCGCTGTTGTAGGGCTCGAGTATCGCCGCGACACTGGCCTTCTCTTCCGGGGTGTCGAACGCGCGAGCGGGGATATCCTCGACGTTGATGGCTTCGTCGTTGAGCTTCCACGGAACGACATAGACGTCGCGGAAGCGATAGAGCCACGTCTTCTCCCAACTCATGAATCCGTAGGGCACCAGCTCACCGGGAAGGTTCGAGTTTTTGGGCGCGAGAAACTGAAATTCATGGAGCGTCGCGGCATTCCTGATCGCCCAGGGCACGAGAGGTATCGCAGCGATGAGTCCCATGGCGACAACGGTTCGCATCCATCGCTTGGCTTCGTGCTGCGAGACGAGAACGATGCCGAGAACGATCCAGAAAGCTGCAAGAAGAAGCGGCGTCTCTGGGCGGAACAACGTACCGAGGCCCACCAGGAATGCAGCGCAGCCAGCTAAATACCAGTAGTCATTGCCAAGAGGCCAATTCTTTTTGACGAACAGCCAGCCGTTATTTCGCGCGCGACCCGCCAGCAAACAAAGGGGCAAGAGCGCGGCCGCCGTGAAAAACGTGGCGAAAACTTCGGTGAGCGGGACCGCGGCATAGTTCGCGGTAAAAGGGCATAACGCGGCTAGCCAAAGCGCAGCGGTGAAAACGCGCTGCGGGCGATTGCGCTCATTCACCATAAGAAAAAGGATCGCCGCAAGACCGGCGATAAGCAGGCAAGCAAGGAGATCGACCGCGGCCTGGGCGAGCATGACCCAGAGCCGCGCATCAGGACCCGTGCGGCCGGTGATGGCATAAATCACGGCCAGGAACGCGGGATAGCCGGGCATGCGCAGGTCCACGGGCGTGATCTGTCCGTACACGCTCATGGCGTAGACGTGGTGTTTGAGCCAGTTTGTGGCCATCTGTTCGTACAGCACCGCGTCACCAGAATTGGCGGGGTACCTCAAGACAAAGAAGAGCCGGAGGCAGAATCCGGCGGCAAGCGCGGCAATGGGGCTGGAGAAAATTCGCTTCATGAACGGAACGCATCTTACAATAGAGCAGACGGATTCAGGCAGACGGACTCAGCCCGCCCTGACGTTCAGGTTCCTGCCGTACCGCCAGGTCGAAAGGTTTCATGAAGGAACGTAGACCCATATTCTACGACGCGGAGCGCGTTCGCTGGCGCCGCACCCGCCGGGTGCTGGAAGTTTCCGGCGCGTTGCTGACGCTGTTGCTGGCGTATTTTTTTGTCAGCATTGCGGCGAGCGTGGAGCTTCCGGCGGGATTGCTGCCGGATACCCGGCCGGTGTATCGCGCGCTGAAATTAAGAGCGAAAGCGAAGAGCGTTCCGGTACGCGAGGGGCGGCGGCGACGCATCGCAAACTTAGGCACCGTGCCCGCAAGTTACGACCCGCTGCGTGCGGCGTTTTTTGTGAGCTGGGACCCGAACAGCCTGGCATCCCTCAAGAAACATTACAAAGAACTTGATTTGCTGATACCAGAGGAATTGCACGCCGTGACCCCCAACGGGGCGCTGACGATTGTCGACTATGAACGCTATCTTTCCGCCGGCCACCCCGAGACGGTCAAAGCGGGCCCGACCGAGGCGGTGGCACGACTCAAAGACGATAAGCTGCATCGGTGGATGAAGTCGGAAAAGGTCGAACTGCCGATCATGGGCATGCTGAACAACTATGACGGCTCCGTTTGGCGCACCAAGGAAATGGCCGAACTTCTAGGAAGCGCGAACGCCCGGCGCAACCTTATACGCGATGTGGCCGAATACGCCGTCGAGGCACACGAGGCTGGGATCGTGGTCGACTTTGAGGACATTCCCAGCGAGACACAGCCGCACTTCAGCGAATTCGCCGCCGAGCTAGGTCCGGCGCTGCACTCCGTGGGTTTGAAGTTGATGCTCGCGCTACCCGCCCGCGACGATGAGTACGACTACAAGTTCTTGGGCAAGCAATGCGACGCCATCGTGCTGATGAACTACGACCAGCACTGGCAGACATCCGCGCCCGGGCCGATAGCCGCGCAAGACTGGTTCGTCGAAAATCTGCGGCAGGTCATGGAAGTAGTGCCGGCGCAGAAAATCATTGTGGGGATTGGGAACTACACCTACGACTGGGCCGAAACGAGCAAGAACAAGTGGTTGGCCACGGAGCCCAGCGTCCAGGAAGCGCTGCTACACGCCTACGAATCCGAGACCGACGTCGATTTCGACGATGCCTCGCTGAACCCGCACTATTCGTATGTTGACGAGCAAAACCGCGTACACCAGGTGTGGATGCTCGATGCAATAACCGCTTACAACCAACTGCGCGCGAGCGAGCGAATGGGCGTGCAGGGCACGGCGCTGTGGCGGCTGGGATCGTCGGATAGCTCGCTCTGGCCGATTTGGGAGGCGCCGCGGCCCGACGACGCGATCCGCGAGAAACTTGCGGATATCCCGCCAGGGCCCGACCTGATCCTGGAAGGCAACGGCGATGTTTGGCACTTCGAGGACACCCCGAAACATGGGCACCGTACTTTTTCCTACGAGCCGTCAACCGATCTCTTCACCGATGAGAACTACGACGCCTATCCGCTCTCCTACGACATCGACCAGATTGGTGCGGCAAAAAAGAAAATTGCCGTCACCTTTGACGATGGCCCAGACCCGCAGTGGACACCTAAAATCCTGGACATCCTGAAGGAAAAGAACGTACCAGCGACTTTTTTTGTGATCGGCGAGTACGCGAGCCTTTCGCCGGAGCTCCTCAAACGCGAATATGCCGAAGGCCATGAGATTGGCAACCATACCTACACGCACCCGAACTTCGAGGACCCTACAAAGACGACCAAGACGCAAATCCGCTGGGAGCTGAACCTGACGCAGCGTCTGATCGAAAGCGCAATCGGCGTGAAGACGATCTTGTTCCGACCGCCCTTCGGCATCGACCATCAGCCGGAATACGCGGAAGAAGTCGCGCAATTGCCGGTGGCGCAAGACATGGGCTACGTGATCGTTGGGCAAAAAATCGATCCGCACGATTGGCAGCTGCGGGATGAAAAACCGATACCCGCGCAGGAAATCGTCGACGCCACTCTGCGGCAAGCCGACGAAGGCAACATCGTGTTATTTCACGACGGAGGCGGCGACCGCAGCCAGACCGTCGCGGCCTTGCCGCTAATCATCGACGCGCTCCGCGAGCGCGGATATCAATTTGTTTCCGTGCCGGACTTGATCGGCAAAACGCGCGCCGAAGTGATGATGCCGTTGTCGACCGAAGAGCGATTGGAAGCTCGCGCGGACGGCTTCATTTTCGGGATCTATCATTGGTTCCGGCTGGGCATCGCGACGATATTCATCGCCGGCATCGTGCTGGTCAGCGGGCGCGCGCTGATTATCGGGATCCTGGCATTGATCGAGAAGCTGCGGCCCGATCGTGCGGTTATGCCCGATCCGCCGCCGAGCGTTACCGTGCTCATACCCGCGCACAACGAGGAAACCGTCATCGTGCAGACGGTGACGTCGGTGCTGGCCTCGGACTTCAAGCCGCTTGGCGTGATTGTCATAAACGATGGATCGACCGATCGTACGGGCGAACTGCTCGATTCACACTTTGGGCAGGACGCACGCGTGCGCATCCTTCACCAAGTGAACCGCGGCAAGTCCGCGGCGCTGAGCCGCGCGCTGGGCGAGGCAAACACGGAAATCGTGGTAACTATCGACGCCGACACGGAAATCGAGCCGGACGCCATCAGCAAGCTGGTGCGCCATTTCTCGGATCCCACCGTCGGCGCAGTGGCGGGAAACGTAAAGGTCGGCAACCGCTCGCGTTGGCTCACGCGTTGGCAGGCACTCGAATACATCACTAGTCAGAATATGGAGAAGCGCGCCTTCGACCTGCTGAATTGCATTACGGTCGTCCCCGGAGCCCTGGGTGCGTGGCGAAAGAAAGCGATTGAAGCGGCGGGCGGCATCACGGCAGACACGGTGGCGGAAGACGCTGACCTGACGATCGCCATCCGCAGGCTGGGATGGCGCATCAGCTATGACGAAGAGGCCATTGCCTGGACCGAAGCGCCGGAAACACCCGGTGTGCTGATTCGCCAGAGATTTCGCTGGACGTTTGGCACGCTGCAATCGTTCTGGAAACACAGCGACACGCTGTTTCGTCCGAAGTACGGCACGCTCGGCTGGATCGCGCTGCCGAATATTTTTGTGTTTCAACTGGCGCTGCCGTTGATCTCACCGGTTATCGACTTGATGTTTTTCGGCTCGCTTCTGCTGTGGGCGCTGGGGCAAAAAGTCGCTCATTTGCCGCAGCTGTGGACGACCGCAGACGTGGAGCGCTCGGTGCTGTTTTTTTTGGGATTCTTGCTGATCGATGTATTCACTTGCGTCATCGCGTTCGCGCTGGAGAGAAAGGAGGACTGGACGTTGCTCGTGCCGGTCCTGCTGCAGCGTTTCTATTACCGCCAGTTGATGTACGTGGTGCTGTTCCGCTCGGTGAAGGAAGCCGTCAGCGGACGGCCAGTGGGCTGGCGCGGCGTCGAGCCGGAAGCGCCGCGAACCGTGGCGCCTGCATAGAGCCTCCGGACCGCATCTGCGGTGACCGGCAACCGTATCCGGCGTTTGCCCATCCCCGTGGGCGGCTCGCACCCGTTCCAACGATATTTCGCCCATTTTCGCTTAGGCGCGAGTTGTTGTAGGATATCGTCCTACCTCAAGGAGGACTCCATGGCTATCACCTTCACCCTGAACGGCAAGGCACAAACCGTCGACGTCAGCCCGGAAATGCCGCTGCTGTGGGTGCTTCGCGACACTCTGAACATGACCGGCACGAAGTTCGGCTGCGGCATGGCGCTGTGCGGAGCGTGCACCGTGCACATCAACGGGGAAGCCATCCGCTCGTGCATCACGCCGATATCGAGCGTGTCCGGGAAAAAGGTCACGACCATTGAAGGGCTGTCCGCCGACGGGAGCCACCCGGTGCAGCAAGCCTGGATCGAGGAAGACGTCCCGCAATGCGGCTACTGCCAGTCCGGGCAGATCATGTCCGCGGTGGCGCTGCTTTCCAAGAAGGCCAACCCGACCGACGCCGACATCGATGACTTCATGAGCGGCAACATCTGCCGCTGCGGAACCTACCAGCGCATCCGCAAGGCCATCCACCGCGCCGCCGCGGAGTCCGGCAAAGCGAAGTCTGCCTAGCCCCTGTTTTTTCCCGAAGAAAAGAGGTAGGTCATGGCTACCGCATCCGTTGTGAATCGTCGTGACTTTTTGAAGGCCGGCGCCTCGGCCAGCGCCGCACTCGTCATCGGGTTTTATCTTCCCTCCTCCACCTTCGCCGACACCGCGGAGGACCAGGAAAAAAAGCCGGTTAATCCCTTCAATGCCTGGGTGCGCATCACTCCCGACAATCAAGTCACGTTGATCCTGGGCAAATCCGAGATGGGTCAAGGCGTGATGACCTCCCTGCCCATGATTCTTGCCGAAGAGCTTTGCGTGGATTGGAAGCAGGTGCGGATCGAACAGGCACCTACGAATCCCGCGATTTACGACCACGGCACCGGTGGTAGCGGCAGCATCGCTGGCTCCTGGGTGCCGCTGCGACGCGTCGGTGCGGCTGCCCGTGAAATGCTGGTAACCGTTGCGGCGCAACACTGGAATGTGAACCGCGACACCTGCAAGCCGCAGAACGGCGGCGTGCTCCACGGAGCGCGCAAGCAATTCTTGACCTACGGGCAGCTCGTCGAAGACGCTGCCAAACTTCCGGTGCCCGACCTCAAGACCGTGCCCTTGAAAAACTCCGACGACTTCACGATCGTCGGCCACGACCACAATCGCTTCGAGGCCCGCGCCAAATCCACCGGCGCAGCCAAGTTTGGTATCGACTCGCGCCCGCCCGGCATGCTTTACGCTGTGATCGCGCGTTGCCCTGTTTTCGGCGGCACGGTTGCCAAGTTCGACGCCACCAAAACCAAGGCTGTGCCAGGTGTACGCGATGTTGTCTCCATCGAGCCCGTCGGTCCTGGCGCGTTTAGCGCAGGTGGGGTCGCGGTTCTTGCCGACAACTCCTGGGCCGCCATCCAGGGGCGCAAGGTGCTGGACATCACCTGGGACGAAGGCCCCAACGCCACCGAATCGTCCGAATCTTTGCGCCAGCACTTCATCGAAAACGCCACGAAGCCGGGGAAAGTTGTGCGCAACGATGGCGATGCCGACGCCGCGCTAGCCTCTGCATTGAAAAAAGTTGAGGCTGTGTACGAGCTCCCGTTCGCGGCGCATGCTTGCATGGAGCCCATGAATTGCACCGTGCACATTCGGCCGGACGGCGCGGAAGCCTGGGTTCCGACGCAGGGTCCGCAATGGGCGCAGGATGTCATCGCCGGCGTTTCCAAGCTGCCTCACGAATCCGTTGTCGTGCACACCACGCTCATGGGCGGCGGATTCGGCCGCCGGTATCATGCCGACTTTGTGATGGAAGCGGCGCAAGTCGCGAAAGCCACCGGCAAGCCGGTCATGGTGTTGTGGACGCGCGAAGACGACATGCAGCACGATTTCTATCGGCCGGCCTCCTATCACCACATGCAGGGCGCGGTCGATGCGCAAGGCCATCTCGCGGCCTGGAAACACTTTCAAAGCTCCACTTCCATCGCTGCGGTTTGGGACAAGAACGGCCAGGAAAAACCCGAGGCCAGCGAGTTCGCCACGGCGGCGTTTATTCCTTACGTGACCCCCAATTTCCGTGTCGAGTACGTCTTGGCAAAATCCGGCGTTCCCCGCGCGTGGTGGCGCTCGGTGGAACATTCCAGCGGCGGTTTTGTCGTCGAGACTTTCGTGGACGAGCTCGCGGCGGCCGCGGGCGCGGACCCGCTTGCGTTCCGGCTGCGCCTGATTGGCGACGCCCGCAAGATCCCGGACTTCACTTCGCCGGAAGGAAAGCCTCTCGATACCACCCGGCTCAAAAATGTTCTGCAGTTGGCTGCCGAAAAAGCAGGCTGGGGCAAGCCGCTCCCGAAAGGCGTTGCTCGCGGCATTGCCGGATATTATTCGTTTGAATCCTATACCGCGGCGGTCGCCGAGGTCAGCGTCAAAGACGGCCAAGTCCGCGTGCACCGCATCGTTTACGCCGTCGACTGCGGCCGCCCCATCAATCCCAATGGCGTCGCAGCTCAAGTAGAAAGCGCGGCCATCTACGGCCTGTCCGCCGCGATGCACGACGCCATCACCATTGATCGCGGGCGTGTGCAGCAATCCAATTTCAACGATTACCAGATGCCCCGCATCAACGAGACGCCGAAAATCGAAGTGCACGTGGTCCCGAGCAAAGAAGAGCCGACGGGAATCGGCGAACCCGGCTTGCCCGTCATCGCACCCGCGGTTTGCAATGCTGTCTTTGCTGCCACTGGCAAGCGGCTCCGGCGCCTTCCGATTCGGCCGGAAGATTTGGCCTGACCCGCTGATTCGTTTCTCTTAACGGCCGCGAGTAGCCGGATCACTCGACACGGAGGATTCCTTGTCATCCACAGCGATGCTGCATCGCCGCGAGTTTCTCAAGAAGAGTGTCGTGGGCGGCGCCGGTCTGATGATCGGCTTCTACCTGCCGAAAAAATTTGAGGCGCTGGCGGCCACGCCGGAATCCGGCCCCGTGGCGGTGAATGCCTGGGTGCGCATCGCGCCGGACGACACCATCACCATCGTCATCGACAAGTCGGAGATGGG
>JBGOVR010000197.1:0-7136 GCA_041478205.1 Candidatus Acidiferrum sp. | reverse complement strand
GGGGCAACTGCGCGCCGCTATGCGGATGACGGGAGACGCCACGCCGGCGGGCCTGGCGGCGATGGCGGAGCGGGAAAAAGCGCGGCCGTGGCGCATGCGTTTTACCGGGAGCCTGGCGCGCGTCACTGCTAATGTGAGCTTGCAATCTGCGGTGTGCCGCCATGCGATTCGCTTGGCGAGCGCCGTGGCCATCGCGGAGACGCTTTCGCGCAGTCTGGGTGCGCCGAGAGCGTATTGGCTGCCGATGACCGCCGTGATCGTTCTGAAGCCGGAGTTCACCGTAACGTTTACGCGCGGGCTGTTGCGCATCGCGGGCACCATCGCGGGACTTTTGCTGGCGACGGCGATGTTTCGTTTTCTGCCACCGGGAATCGGGCTGGAGGTTGTGCTCATCGCGGGGTTCGTTTTTTTGCTTCGCTGGGTTGGGCCAGCAAACTACGGAATTTTCGGAACGGCTGTGAGCGCCCTGGTGGTGCTGATGATTTCCTTCACGGGCGCGGCGCCGAAGGATCTGATTCTGGCGCGCGGCATCAACACCGTCGCGGGTGGGGCGCTGGCGCTGGCGGCATACGCGGTGTGGCCGACCTGGGAACGAACACAAGTGGCAGAAATGTTGGCGCGATTGCTGGATGCGTACCGCGCGTACTTCTCCGCGGTGGTAGATGCGCTGACGCGGGAAGGCGAAGCGAACCCAGCGGAGCTGGACAAAGCGCGGCTGGCAGCACGACGCGGACGGACGAACGCTGTGGCCTCGGTCGATCGCATGCAGGCGGAGCCAGGAACCCGCGCAGAGGAGGCGGAGCTGTTGCTCGGGATGCTGGCGATCTCGCACCGCTTCGTGCACGCGGTGATGTCCGTTGAGGCAGGAATTCTGCCTGGCAAGCGGCCGGTGGTGCGGCCGGAGTTTCGCGCGTTTGCCGCCGACGTGAATAAAACTTTGGAAGGGCTGGCCGCGGAACTTCGGAAGGCGCGTCCTGCGGGCCAGAAATGGCCGGACTTGCGCGAGGAGCATCGGCGTTTGACGGAAAGCCCGGTGGCGGCTGGAGAGCAGTACGCGCTGATGAACGTGGAAGCGGATCGCATGGCCAACAGTTTGAATACACTGCGGGAGCAAATTGCGGGATGGAGACGACTGACGGCGTCGCGCTGACGGGCGACTGCTTGCAGCGCGACCTCCGGGAGGGCGACATGCGTGAGACACGACGCGGATTCTTGGCGAGCGTTGCGGTGCTGGGGAGCTGCCTTGCCACTGGGAACGGATGGCTGGCGGCACAGGAGAAGCACAGGGGCATGCCGGACCCGCCACCACCGGCGGTGCCGCAGGGCCAGAACACCGCGCCAACGGGAGACGCGCAGGCCGCCAAGAGAGCGCTGTTGCTGAAGGACGAGAAAGAGTTTCGCGCGGGCGTGGAGCGGCTGTACGAGTTGACCGGCGAATTGCGAGACGAAGTGCAGAAGACGTCGACGACGGACGTGCTGTCGGTGCGGATGTACAAGAAGACGGAAGAGATCGAGAAGCTGGCGAAGCAGCTGAAGGGGAAGGCGAAAGGATAGTGACTAGTGAACTGGTGACTCGTGACTGGTGATTGGTGACTGGCGAAGAGGAAGATTGCTGGTCCCGTTGTACCCTCCACCGGTTTTTTTGTAAGAGTATGATTCGGTAGAGCTTAAAATCTCTACATTTCGTAAGAGTGGATTCTAAAGGACTTACAGGCGCATTTTTTGTAAGAGTGGCATTTAAAGGACTTAGCAAATTAATGATTGATTCTAAAGAGGTTATTTGTCGAGAATTGGGGCACTTAACAGCCCTTCTCGTAAGAGTGAGATCTAAAGGACCTAGCGAATTTGCGATTGATTCTAAAAGCTTTACTGGGCGGGAATCGGGGCAAATAGGCGGATTTGCCGTAAGAGTTGAATCTAAAGGAGTTAGCGGCGAGGGGCCTTCGAGACTCAGGGTAAACAGGCGAGGATCTAATCGAGTATACACAAAAAAGAATAGCACAAAATAGTGTTCTTTTCAACTTATTTATTCGATATCATTCGAATGGAGCGGGAAGGTGTTGAAAAGGCTGGGGGTTAAGGAGTTGATGAGCGGAATTCAAGGGGTGGGGATGGGGATCGGGAGATCTTAAGAAAAAGGGTACGGCAAGGCGGAGAGGAAAGGTCAAAAGTCGCACCCTCAAAAAATCGGAGCGTTCGGCACCCGGCAGTGCCACTGGCAACGGAGGGTGTGTTGCATACCAAATGTAAAGAGAAATTGTTCGACTAAAACATGTAGGGCGTCAAGGGACTTTCGTGAGCGATAACGACGACCCGTCACCGTTAATGGCTTCAAAGCCACTTCTAGTCCGCGAGGCATCTGGAACCACCATAGTTGTGGTGAAGGACAAGTTCTTGGCTTCGCTGCAATCACCTTCACATGTTACTTCACCCAGGTCAATCAGGCATCTCTGCTGTTCCGGGCATCTGATTACCGCAGTTCGAAACATCTTGTAGTGATAGTCAGGTCGATTCGATTGATACCAACGACAGTCGTGATTTGGAGTTCCATCGTGGATGACTTTGCCTGAGTACTCGTAAACGTAGTTTCCGGTGTATACGCCTGTCTCAGAGTTTAGCTCGTTCAAGTTTAATTTTGCATGAGTAGTAATTGAAACTTCCGAGACAGCGCAGGCTCCGGCTGCCCACGTCACTGTGTCGGTTTTCTCATGCATCCACGACCCATCAAAGTATCTGAGTCTAGTCAGGTCCGGGACCGGGCCTCTGTCCCAGAGTTTCGAGAAATAGGACACTCCAAAGAGGGTCGTAGCAAGCATTATCGCAATTGTATAGAACCATACCAAGACGGTCGCTGGACCGAGATTCGCAGGTTGTGCTGTGGCGTAATGAGAAAAAATTACTAAAATGAACATCAGGCCCACTACAATCAAACCGCCAAACACAAGACTTTGCGCGCCGTTTCGAAACCCCAACGCAATGGCAACCACTGCTCCGATTGCGGCGACAGCAAGAGCATATTTCATCGCGGGCACGGCTTGAATGGCCGCTTTCAAGACGTTCATGGGGTCCATTGATTCACTTCCTGAACGTAATATTCTCGGAAACTCCGTCTCGGTTAAAACTTATTTGAGCACTTGACAGGTATCGAATAGGGGAGTATCTATACCACAATCAGCAGGAGAATTGGAGGCTGAAATGACTACTGCTATTAGGCCAATGCCCTTGGACCAAAAGCCTAGCCCGAGTCCGGGGCCTAGCCCGAGCCCAAGTCCCAAACCTGAAAGACCCGAACCAACTAAGCCTGATGGTGGGGCGACGCATTAAATCTGGTCGCTACTTTAGTTCGTAGCTCCAGATTATGGCGGTGGAAAAGGAATTGGGCTTGGAGTCTGGCCGATCAACGAGCAGGGTGGAGAGGCGCCAGCTTTTGGCTTGAAGGGGATGAGTGCGCATTCGTCTGGAGTGATGCCCTCTGGACTTTTTGTGCCGACCCACAAAACGAGCAAGTCTGGACTGATGTCGGGGTCAAGCATATACCGTGTTCGGTGCTTGATTCCTGCTTCTTTGAAACTATTCATCACGGCCAAGGCCTCTGGTTTCGGAGGAGTGCCGAGGTTGCCGTTCGTCGATAGCTGCACATCGATGATGTGTTCATCAAGCGGCGGAACATGCTTGGGACCTTCAACCTTCCATCCGGAGGAAGCAAAAACTTCGCGAAAATTCTGCGCGTAGGACCAGGTATTCCTTCCACTAGATGCCATTATTAAGATCTTTTTCCCTGGATATTGCGAGACTTCGGAACTTATCTTCCCCCTCTGCCACTCCGAGAGAAGCCTCATATCTGATTGAGATTCGGATTCGGATTGAGGCATTGGGACCCTGAGCCTCTTTGCTATAAGAGAGCCGTCCGGCAACTCGACATTGTAGGGAGCCGGTTGGAGCTTATCTTCAACTTCCGGTGAAAGTTCCATCCACTCATCGCATGATTGCGTGGAGGCGCGGGCCAACTCGTACGACTCAGGTAGCAAGGAGTCTCGACATTCGAGCACGGGTGTCGATCTTCCGTCGACTCTCACGTCCGCGGCAAATTGGATCACATGATGAGTGCTTCGCACGACCAGGCGTTGAATCACTCTCGGTTTCTTAGAGGATGTGATCGTGACGGTGTAGTCTTCGTCCCAAGGTGTCGACGGCGTGAACCAAAAGTAGTGTGGGGCAAGCGGGTTCTGCGGCGCAGCGTCAATTTCCGAATATTGTTCGGCTTGAATAGCGCCAGACTTATTGTCACGCAGCGCTATCTCAATGTTAGTGAGAGGCCGCGGCCCTACTTGCTCAACAAAGAAGGCACGGCGCCGAGCGTCGATCAAGTTGCGGGTTGGAACAAGGTAGAGATATACAGGCTGTGCGATCAGCCAAATGGAAGCCGCCCCGAAATACAAAAACACTACGGTCACGGCACCGACGACGGTCAAGCGTAAGGATTTGCGCCAATTCCTATCGCGGGACCAATGCTCGAACAGTCGAGCCATGAAGAAGAGAGCGCAGCCCCACAACAGCCAGGCAGCACTAACGCTTAAGAGGGTCTCTTCGGGTACGATGTAACTCCATCCGACGTGTACGAGGAAAAAGATGAAGGCCCACCGAAGGTCAGTACCGTATGTTCGATGCGGTGGTGGCGGTTCGCGGGATGATTTGAGCAGTTCTTTCGCCAGTTGACGGGCTCGCTCTCTGCGAAACCTACGACTTTCTCGTCCGCCCTGTGGTGGGTTGTCAGACATTTCGCTATCCGCTGGTGACCTTGATGCGAGCATACCATTTTTGTAATTCATCTTGGAGTAGCGAGATGGAGACTATCGCGGGACAACAGCACGGAAAAGAGGAGAGGGCGGCACGGCCGGTGTGCTCGCATTTATGAAAGAGAGATTCCTCGACTGCGCGGGCCGACCGTTCGCAGGGGCGAGCGGGAAGAAAAAATCGGCCTGCTCCGCTCGGAATGACAATCGTTGGGTGGCGCGATGACACGGATACCGGCCTAAGAAGGCACCGCGCCGCAAAGCGCCCGCTTCGGAAAGCGGCCGCTACATTAGACGAAATTCAAGACAAGCTGGCGAGATGAACTCGCCGCCCCGGAATGACCGCGTGTGGGGAGGCTGGCTGGGACGGGCGGGCGCTCCGAACGAAGAGCCAATCGGGAGATTGGCGTTCCCGGGATTCATCGCGCAAAACCCGCGCGATGGCGCAGAGGGGGCTGTGCCAGGGGCACCCGTGGACGGGGCGTGGAAAAGGCGCACCCTTTTGGCTGGTTGGATAGTCTAAGTATTGTCGGCCCGCGAGGCACGTCTGCCTTCGGGGATTTTTCCGGCGGGACAACAACTTTTACGCAGGGACTACTTACGAATTTGGCTTCTTGAGAGGAGATCGCTTATGAGCCCGAAGAATAATCAGCAGGGTACGAAGAATTCGCAACTGGAAGAGGGAGCGGAACGGTCCAAACCGATCTTGCACCAGAAGGCGAGGGAAATTCAGCCGTACGGGAAGATCGCCAGGATGCCGATCGGGTTGGACGAAAAGGTCTGCGCGGGGAGCGCGGAAAACCTGAACCAGATCCTTGCGGATACGATGACGCTGCGGGATATGTACAAGAAGCATCATTGGCAGGTGGCGGGACACACGTTCTACCAGCTGCACTTGCTGTTCGACAAGCATCACGGGGAGCAGGACGAGTTGGTGGATACGATCGCGGAGCGGATCCAGTTGCTGGGGGGGATCAGCATTGCGATGGCGGCGGACGTGGCGGAAACGACGATCATTCCGCGGCCGCCGCGAGGGCGGGAGGAAGCGCCGGTGCAGCTTTCGCGGCTGCTGGAAGCGCACGAGACCATCTTGAAAGAAGCACGCACGATGGCGAAACAGGCCGACGATGCGGGCGACGATGGGACGAATGACTTGCTGGTTAGCGATGTGATCCGGACGAATGAGTTGCAGGTGTGGTTTTTGGCGGAGCACTTGGTGGATGTGCCGCTGGTGCGGGCGGCGAACGCATAGGGCGTGCCCTTCAGGGGTTAAAGCCCATTGATAGCGTGCGCCTTACATCGTGGCTAAAGCCACGACCGACAAGGCATTGGGCTGAAGCCCACGATGATAAAAGTTCCGCTCCGGTTGTGCCGGAGCGGAGCTCTTTGTTTTTGATGGGGTGGGATGATTCGCCGGGCTAAAGCCCGGCGGCTACGTTCCGGACGCTACACAACCGGATAGGAACCGGCGCTATGGGGCGGGGTTGATGGGGAGGCCGAAGGTGGAGAGGGACTCGCGGATTACTTTTTCTTCGCCTACGGCGACGATTGTCGTGCGGGAGGCGGGGAAATATTTTTTGGCGGCGGCGTCCACTTCTTCGGCGGTGATGGCGGTGATTTTCTGGCCGTAGGCGCCGATTTCTTCGGGCGGGAGGTTCTTGGTCCACAGGGAGGCGAGTTCTCCGGCGACGGCGTCGCGGGATTGCAACTGGATGGCCTCGATGCCGACGAGGTAGCGCTTGGCTTGCTGCAGCTCACGATCGGTGGGGCTGGTGGTGGCGAGACGGTTCATCTCGTAGAAAATTTCGTTGAGGCTGGGAGCGGTGACGGCGTTGCGCACGTCGGCCTCGGTGCGCAGAGTGCCGGAGGCGCGAAAGGTCTGGAGGGCAGAGTTGGGCGTATAGGTATAGCCCTTGTCTTCGCGGATGTTGGTGGTGAGGCGGGAGCCGAAGGTGCCGCCGTAGATGGCGTTGGCGACTTCGGCGGCTTCGAAGTCTGGGTCGCTGCGCTTGGGGCCAAAGGCGGCGAGAGCCAGAGTGGTCTGGACGGAATCTGGCCGAGCGACGAAGAAGACCGAGTGCGGCGGGGGGTTTTGCGGCGGAGGCGGGACCGCGGAGGCGGGCGACGCGGGGGCGCGCCAGGCGCCAAATTTTTCGCGGGCCAGGGAAAGCATTCGATCGGCGGACAAGTCTCCCACAATGACGAGAAGGGCCTGGTCTGGGCGGACACGGCGGGCGAATTCCGCGCGAAGATCGGCCGAGGTCATGGCGGCGAGCGATGGCTTGGTGGGAGAAATGATGCTGTACGGGGAATTGCCGTAGAGCACCCTGGCCAGGGCGCGGT